>JAQWRF010000085.1 GCA_029243845.1 Planctomycetota bacterium
GATTTGGCTGAGCAAGGCGACCTCCAACAAGCGAAATTATATTATCAAAAAGCGTCTATGCTATACGAGGAAGCGGGTGATTTAGCGCTCGCCACCGAAGCGATATCAAAGGCCTTATCGGATGAAGAATTGTCAGCGCTGAACGCCGATGAATTGCTACGTTTGCGCTCGTTTGAATTGGGAGAACCGCAAAATGTTTCTGATGCGCGTAAATTACTGTACATGCATAGCGACGCAAAGTTCAGACTGATAGGCATTCGCTACATGATGCGTGGTTTTTATAAAGGTGATTTACAGGATTACCTTTTCGCGCTTGAAGACGAAGACATCGATGTGCTAGAAATAGCTATCAGCCAGGTTGCGATTCGAGGTTCGTCTGCCGAGTTGCTGCTCTTACAAGAATTTCTAAAGCATCCACAGCGCAAAATACGGTTGGCTGCCATCCGCGCTTACGAAAGCCTCGGCACCGCCAGCGATGCCGCAGTTATTTTGCCGCTAGTGGATGTAGACGATCGCGAACAGTTTCGCGCATGGCGTTTATGCCTCGAAAGCATGACAAATTACTCGATTGGCGTTGAACTCGACCCAGATTATGACACTAGATTATCGATTGTGGGGCTCTGGCAAGAGTATCTTAGTAAGCAATGATTCTTTGTTCTAACTTCTTGGTATTAGCTGCCTGCGTGCTAGCACCACAATCTGAGTTGCCAGAGCTTACTGGCGTTCTCAAAACCATCACCGCCGACGATTGTTACGAGAAAGTAAATGTGTTGGCCGACCCTAAAATGATGGGTCGCGGCACTCTAAGTGCAGGCTTTGATTTAGCTGCCGAATACGTAGAAGGGCAATTGCTCGAATATGGTTTGGTCCCTCCTGCCGAAACTGGCTTCCGTATCCCGGTTACTTTAAATTGTTTGGTTGCCGCTGAGGATTGCTTACTGGCTTTCCCACCTGGCCTCTCCGATGTCATCGAGTCTTTAGAGGGCGAAGGTCTTCAGGTGTTTGACCAATTCGCGCCTGTTGTCGGTAGCATGGAAGCATCTGTTTCTGCGCCAGCGGTATTTGTTGGCTATGCGATTGATTCGCGTAATGATAGGTGGCGCGACCTTAATCCATCGAAAGTGAAAGGCAAAATTGTGTTCGCATTTTCGCGTGAGCCGCATCCAGACGATGCAAAAAATAAAAAATTCGACGGTGCCGATGCTACTCGACATTCTCAGTTGGCAATTAAGGCGCGCGCTGTGGCTCAGGCTGGCGGAGTTGGCTTGGTTATCGTGCCTGACCCGCTGTTGGTTCCTGACTCTAGCTTGGTGTTGCCAAATACTACGCCACAGGTAAACCCATCGGGCACCGAGGCACTTAAATTCCATCAACGTTCTAATTTCCCCAAGATACCTGTAATGACGGCATCGCGTGATTTTGCTTCAGCGGTATTCGGCACGGACATTGATAAGTACTTCGACAAGATAGAAAAAAAGCGCCGACCTTCATTGCTGGAAGCGGACAAGAAACAGCCGATAGTCATGAATGTTTCTTTCGAGAACAAAGATGTCGACACTTACAATCTTGCAGCTTTTATTAAAGGCGATGGCAGCAGCGATGAAATTATTGTTTTAGGCGCGCACCTCGATCATGTCGGCCTTGACCCGAACGCCGATCTTATG
>JAQWRF010000096.1 GCA_029243845.1 Planctomycetota bacterium
CCTGCTGAAGACGGTGCTCCGCCATTGTCGCGTGCTGAAGAGTGGGTGCAGGTCGTTGATGGCGACGGCAAGGTCTACGAACGCGAAGTGAACTCGATGCCGCAGTGGGCAGGTTCGTGTTGGTATTACTTGCGTTTCCTAGATCCGCATAATACGGGTCAAGCTTGGTCTAAAGAGGCCGAAGAATACTGGATGCCGGTCGACCTGTATGTCGGCGGTGCCGAACACGCGGTGTTGCACTTGTTGTACGCCCGTTTCTGGCATAAGGTTTTATTCGATTGTGGTTTGGTTTCTACTAACGAACCTTTCCAGAAGTTAGTTAATCAAGGTATGGTGCAATCGTTTGCCTTTAAGGATGAGCGCGGCGTTTTGATATCAGCTGATGAGGTTGAGGGCGACGAAGGTCATTACGTGCATAAAGAGACCGGCGAGAAGGTCGAGCAATCGGTCGCTAAAATGTCAAAGTCGCTACGAAATGTGATTAACCCCGATGACGTTTGTGAAGAATACGGCGCCGACACTTTGCGTTTATACGAAGCCTTTATGGGGCCGGTTACTGCATCGGCGCCATGGAATCCACGTGACTTGCCGGGTGTGCATCGTTTCTTGCAGCGCGCTTGGCGTGTGTTTGACGCAGGCTTCGCTGAGGATGCGTGCAGCGACATTGAACGCGGCTTGCATAAGTGCATTAAGAAAGTCGGTGACGATATCGAATCCATGGGTTACAACACAGCAATTGCCGCCATGATGGAATTCATTAACTTGTCAACCAAGTCGAAATCCAATTTGACTATCGAACAAGGACGACGTTTCAGTGTGTTGCTCGAGCCTTTTGCTCCGCACATTGCTGAAGAACTTTACAAATTAAGTAGTGGCGACGAGCCCTTGTCTCATGTGGCATGGCCTAGTTACGACGAAAAAATGTTGGTGGCCGACACCATCGAAATACCGGTGCAAATCAACGGTAAATTAAGGGCGAAAGCAGTGATTGCCGCCGACGCCGATAAAGATGTTCAGCAAGCAGCCGCCGAAGCTGCTATTGCTGGCGAACTCGATGGCAATGTGATTAAGGTCATTGTTATCCCTGGCCGTATGGTCAACTTTGTGGTTTCATAATGGCTATTAGCGACTTACGTCAATGGATTGATGCTCTCGACGAGGCAGGTGAACTGCATCGCGTTACTACTGAGGTTGATCCTTATTTAGAGCTATCGCAGATAGTCGATCGCGTCAGCAAAGAAAACGGTGCGCCGAATAAGGCGTTGCTCTTTGAAAATGTAAAGGGCAGTAAGATGCCAGTCTTGGTAAATGCTTTCGGCTCCATGAAACGCATGGCGATTTCGTTGGGTGTTAACGATGTTGAAGAACATGCCACGCGCTTGCGTGATTTGCTTGACCAAGCACCACCGGAAACCTTGATTGATAAATTAAAGTTGTTGCCGAAGTTGCTTGAGATATCCCAATGGACGCCCAAAAAGGTGTCATCGGCGGCTTGCCAAGAAGTGGTGCTCACGGGTGACGATGTAGATTTGTCACAGATTCCGATTTTGACTACTTGGCCCGATGATGCGGGCCCGTTTATTACTTACCCCTTATGTGTTACTAACGATCCAGAGTCTGGCCGCCGTAACTTGGGTACTTACCGTTTGCAGGTGATGTCGAAGAATACCACCGGCTTTCATTCGCACCGCCATAAAGACGCGCGTCGCCACTTGCAGAAAGCTGAGGCGATGGGCAATCGTATTCCGGTTGCGGTAGCAATCGGGGCTGATCCAGCAACTTGTTTTGCAAGTGTGATTCCGGCACCGCCGGATATCGATGAGCTATTGATCGCGGGTTTCCTGCGCAATAAAGCAGTAGAGTTGGTGGATTGCAAAACCGTACCGTTACAAGTTCCGGCCAGTGCCGAAATCGTTTTAGAAGGATGGGTGGATCCTACGGAGTTGGTCGTCGAAGGCCCGTTTGGCGATCATACTGGTTTTTATAGTCTTGCCGATGATTATCCGGTGTTTCACGTCGAGTGCATTACGCATCGCAAAGATCCGATTTATCACACCACCTTAGTCGGGCGTCCGCCGCAAGAAGATTGCTGGATTACGGCGGGTATCGAACGCATTTTGTTGCCGGTATTGCAAAAGCAGTTCCCGGAAATACTTGATTACCGCATGCCGTTTGCCGGTGTTGCGCATAATTTAATGTACATCAAGATTGATAAACAATACCCAGGTCATGCACGCAAAATCATGAATGCTATTTGGGGTTTAGGGCAGGCGATGTTCACAAAAGTGATTGTAGTGGTGGATGGCGACGTCGACATTCACAGTGATGAAGAGGTGGCGTGGGTGGTGCTCAATAACATCGACCCGCAACGTGACCTCGAATTCACTATGGGACCCATGGAGGTCCTAGATCATGCCTCACGCGCCGCGTGTTATGGTTCTAAAGTTGGTATTGACGCAACGCGTAAAATGCCTGAGGAAGGTTTCACTCGCGAGTGGCCTGATGCCATCGTTATGTCAGACGAAGTTATTGAAAAAGTGAATGACAATTGGAAAAAATATGGTTTTTAATCGCATTACTCTGCTAATCCTTTTAGGTTTATCTTCTTGTGCTTCCCAGCGCGCACAAATCAGCTCTGTCGAGTTACGTAACCACGTTAGTTGGTTAGCCGCTGACGAACAAGAAGGCCGCGCTGCGGGTTCGCCTGCTGCTGCTCGTTCAGCTGTTTACTTAACGCGTCATCTTGATGCTGCGGGTTTGATACCCGCTGGTGATAACGGTACCTATTTCCAGCATTTCGATATTCCTGCTCCGGCAATTGAAGGTGCTTCTACTTTAACGATTGGCAACGAAATCTTTGACGTAACAACCCTTAGTGCCTCGCCTGCTGAAACGCACATCGCTGCTTTAGTGTTTGCCGATGCCGACGATGTCGAGGAGAAGATCGTGTTGATGAAGAGTGATGGCGAAATTCGCGCTGAAGTGCGTGAAGCTGCTGCTAACGGGGCGGTCGCGGTGATTCTTGCGAGCGATGAAGTCATTGCTTTTGACGCAGTGCCCGGCAAGTTGCCCATCGCTGTGGTTATCGTTGATAAGCAACACTATGAGAGCCTTGCGCTTGATGTGTTTAACGATGCTGTGCAAGTTGAAGTTAAAGCAGATATCCAAAAGCAAACGAAACGTGCGCGTAACGTATTGGCTTTGTCACCGGGCACTAGCGGTGAGATGATTACTATTGGCGCACACTTTGATCATCTCGGTTGGGGCGGAGAAGGTTCTCTCGC
>JAQWRF010000114.1 GCA_029243845.1 Planctomycetota bacterium
CTCCACAGTGGTGCGATTTCATTCACATTCATAGAATAGCGAACGTCCATCACAACACGGTCTGAATCGGGTGACAGTGCGAGGTAGTCACCTGAAAACCATCGAAAGCGCTCAAAATCTTTGAGGATTTGGCTGTTCGCAGGGAGGTGCGCCTCGGCCCATTTCAGCCCAATTTTGCCAATGTAATCCCCGGGGTAGGTTGTTGTTGAGAAACCGGCTCTGACGCCATCCACAAAGAATTGTTCCTCCCATTCGTAGACTGACTTCCAAACAAGCAGTTGCGCAAATCCCGGTTTGGCTTCGAGGCGAATGGGATCATGGCCTCGCTCGGCGGCCAGCGCGAAAGCGGCCTTGGTCACTCGCTGGCGCTGCCACTCGCCAAAGCCCAGATAAAATCCAATCCACATCAGGCCAAGGAGCGGCCAGCGACCGTCCGGCTTTTTCAAAGAGAGTACCGCACAAAAGATCAGCGTGAGGGTAAACAGCGGATCGACGATTGAGATGATATCCCACGCCACTCGGGTGGTTGAAAATGGCCAGAGCAGCTGCGTGCCGTAGGTTGTGCAGGCGTCGAGCAGACCATGGGTAAGATATCCTGCGAAACAAAACCGGTAGATTGAGGCGACGCTGAGCCGACGTCGAAAAAGCGGCCAGGCCAATAGAGTGACGAGGGCGGCACCCACTGGGATAAAGGCGAGTGCGTGGGTAAATTGCCTGTGGTACTCTAAAAACAGTAGTGGATCCTGAGGGTCTCTAATGAAGACGTCCAGGTCTGGAGCCATGCCCGCAATCGCGCCAAGCATCAGCGCAGGTTTTATAGCTTGGGGTTTTGCAACGCAGCCAGCAACAACTGCTCCGACCACAGCTTGTGAGAGAGGATCCATGTCCAGATTTTAACTGAGTCTCTCTGAAATCTGCTCGATTTCGGGAAGGGTTGGGTGATCTAACCATTCCATGTGCGCGCGAAATTTATCCGTCATGAATCTTAAGCGAGGGCGTCATCGGCCACGTGATATTGTGGGTCTTCGATAACGTTTACTTCTACTAGTTTACGCGCGTTGTGCAGCAGCAATCGGCAATCGGCACTCAGATGTCGCAGGTGTAGTTTTTTGCCTAGCGAGGTGTAGCGCTCTGCAAGCGTATCAATCGCTTCAATTGCCGAGTGGTCTGAAACGCGGGCATGCACAAATTCGACGATGACATCTTTCGGATCTTCTTTCGGATCAAAGAGTTCAAGGAAACTAGCCGTCGAGCCAAAGAATAATGGACCGCGGATATCGTAAACCTTAGAGCCATGGATATCGATGCTGGTAACAGCGTGAATCACTTTTGCGTGTTTCCAGGCGAAGACTAGTGCTGAAACAATCACGCCAACAAACACCGCCATTGCCAAGTCGGTAGCCACAGTAACCGCTGACACCAAAATAATAACGAATGCGTCAGAGCGGGGCACCTTGGGGATTACGCGGAAACTTGACCATTCGAAAGTGCCAAGCACCACCATAAACATTACGCCAACCAGTGCCGCTACCGGCACCATCTCTATCAGCGGCGAGGCGACTAGCACGAATGCTAGCAAGACTAAGGAGGCGGTGATGCCGGAAAGTCGTCCGCGTCCGCCAGAGTTAATGTTAATCATCGACTGACCAATCATTGCGCAACCACCCATGCCGCCGAAGAAGCCACAGGTTAAATTTGCTAAGCCTTGAGCGGCACATTCGCGATTGCCGCGGCCGCGAGTTTCTGTCAGCTCGTCTACCAAGGTTAAAGTTAGCAGCGATTCAATCAGGCCGACGGCTGCCAAAACAATAGAGTAGGGCAGAATAATGAATAGCGTCTCGAGCGTCAAGGGCACTGTCGGAATCGAGAAGCTTGGCATGTTGCCAGCCAATGATGCTGAGGCATCGCCAGTCATGGTGCGCAGATAGTCGACGATGGTTGGCGAGTCTAAACCTAAAAATGGAACCAGTAAAGTAATACTAATAATCGCCACTAATGATGCGGGCACTGCTTTGGTCAGCTTTGGCAAAAAGTAAATAATCGCCATGGTGCTAAAGACTAAGCCCAGCATCACAAGCATTTGCGGCCCTTGTAGCCATTGCAACACCCCGTTTTCGTCAGCGGTTTTGAACTGGCTAAGCTGCGCTAAGAAAATAACAATAGCTAAACCGTTTACAAAGCCCAGCATGACGGGATGCGGGACCATGCGGATGAACTTGCCTAAGCGCAGGGCTCCGGCTGCCATTTGCAGCAAGCCCATCAAGGCAACTGCGGCAAACATATATTCAACACCATGCTGTGCGACTAAAGCCACCAAAACCACAGCGAGTGCTCCGGTCGCGCCCGAGATCATGCCAGGGCGCCCACCTAAAACGGCAGTGATGATGCCGACCATGAATGCGGCGTGCAAGCCAACGATTGGGTCAACGCCCGCGACAAAGGCAAACGCTACAGCTTCGGGGACAAGAGCTAGAGCTACAGTGAGCCCAGACAGCACGTCATTTTTTAAGCCGCCGTGCGACTTTCTAATCAGGGGAAACATTATTTGTTAAAAGTGGTTGTACAAATCTAGCCCGACTTCGAACTTAGATTGGTTGGAGAGTTTCCAGTCGAAGTCTTTCAACAAGGATGCCTGTGTTTCTAAGATGTCTTTTTCGCTGCCATCGACAAGCTCGAGCTCAGCGGTATACCCGTTCATCGAACGCTTGTTATAAATCCAGCGTACGGCATCGAGACTTACTTCAGCCGTACACTCATTAAGCGTAGAGATATATTGCGTACGTGATTGCTCTACTTGGAAGAGCAGCCATAAAGTTTTTTCACCGACCAAGTCGTTGATGCGGCCATCGAGAATATCTTCAGGGAATGCTACGGACCCACTACCATCCCAATTAATTTCTTCTTCGTACTCTTCGCGGCGTGCAACCCCATCTTCGCAGGGGGCGAGTGACTTAAGAGTGATTTTCGATTGTTCGCTAGCGCGGCGCAAGCGAATGGTCCAACCCGACTGCAGTAAATCTAAATCTGGAGTGTCGAGGTAGTAATCATTCATTACCACGTCATTCGGATCGCTGAGATCCCATCCAAGTGTTTTTAGATTTTGGGGTAGCCTAAGCAAGTCTGTTGCACTTTTGGCAGCAAACTTTACTTCGATTTCGATTCCATTAGACATCAATTACTTGTCGCTATGGCAGGTACTGGCCTTAAGGACGTCGCGGTTCATGTCGCTAATAAAAGTCACCGGAATATCTTTCGGACAACTCGCTTCACACTCGTAGTGGTTAGAGCATGCACCGAAACCCTCGGCGTCCATTTGCTTAACCATGCTGCGCGCACGACTGTAACGCTCTGGTTGACCTTGCGGTAAGTTAGCTAGGTGGCCAATCTTAGCGGCAACGAACAACATCGCCGATCCATTCGGACACGAAGCCACACATGCGCCACAACCGATACAAGCGGCGGCGTCCATCGCTAGGTCGGAGCTGACTTTCGGAACCAGCTGACTGTTGGCGTCTTGGCATCCACCTGTGTTCGCTGAAACAAAGCCGCCCGCTTGCACGATACGATCGAAAGAAGAGCGGTCCACTACCAAGTCGCGCACTACCGGGAAAGCCCGCGAGCGCCATGGTTCGATATGGATGGCGTCGCCATCTTGGAAGCTGCGCATATGCAACTGACAGGTGGTAGTACCACCATCAGGTCCGTGCGCCTGGCCGTTAATCATCATTGAACACGTTCCGCAAATACCTTCGCGGCAATCGTGATCGAATGCTATCGGCTCGCCACCTTCGTTGATAATGTCTTCGTTGACCTTATCAAGCATCTCAAGAAACGACATGTCTTTGGAGATGCCATCCACTTCGCGAGTCTGCATACCACCCGGAGAGTTTGCGTCTTTCTGACGCCATGCGTGTAGAGTAATTTTCATGTCTTACTTGTAGCTACGAGTTGTGAGCATGACATTTTCAAACTCGAGTTGTTCCATAGAAAGCTCAGGGCGATTCCCCTCACCAGTGTATTCCCAGACTGCGGCGTGCGCATAATTTTCATCGTCGCGCTGCGCTTCGCCTTCGCCTGATTGGTGTTCTTCGCGGAAGTGGCCCCCGCATGATTCTTCGCGAGTCAATGCATCGAGACACATCGTTTCAGCGAACTCGAGGAAGTCGGCTACGCGGTTTGCTTTTTCAACTTCAGCGTTAAATTCTTTATCGCCACCTGGGATGCGTACGTCGCTCCAGAACTCTTCACGCAGCTTCGGAATTTCTTCGAGTGCTTTAGTTAGAGTTTCTTTGGTACGACCCATGCCACAGTTGTCCCACATGATGAGACCTAAGCGCTTATGGAAGGAGTCGATAGATTGCTTGCCGTTAACAGCGAGCAAGCGTTCGGTGCGCGCGATAACCGCAGCTTCGGCTTCGTCGAACGCAGGATGCGCCGTAGTTACTTTTTTCGCTGCATCCATCTCGCCGTGTTCGCCGAGGTAGTTACTAACGGTGTAAGGCGCAACAAAGTAGCCATCTGCTAAACCCTGCATCAACGCTGACGCGCCCAAACGATTTGCGCCGTGATCAGAGAAGTTACATTCGCCAAGCGCGAACAAGCCAGGCACCGTTGTTTGCAGGTTGTAATCTACCCACAAGCCACCCATGGTGTAGTGCACCGCCGGGAAAATACGCATCGGTGTTTTGTACGGATTCTCTGCAGCAATTTTTTCATACATCTGGAATAAGTTGCCGTAACGTGCGCGAATGGTATCTTCGCCAAGGCGACTAATCGCATCTGCGAAATCGAGGTAAACGGCCAAGCCACTTTCCCCAACTCCAAAGCCTTCATCGCAACGCTCTTTGGCGGCGCGCGAAGCCACATCGCGTGGCACTAAGTTACCGAAAGAAGGGTAGCGGCGCTCAAGGTAGTAATCGCGCTCGCCTTCAGGGATGTCAGACGGTGGGCGGTCATCGCCTTTCTTCTTGGGAACCCACACGCGACCATCATTACGTAAGGACTCAGACATCAAAGTAAGTTTTGATTGATGCTCGGAGCTTACCGGAATACAAGTCGGATGAATTTGCGTGTAACAAGGATTTGCAAAACCCGCACCTTTTTTGTGCGCGCGGAAAGCAGCTGTTACGTTCGAGCCCATCGCGTTAGTCGATAGGTAAAAAACATTGCCGTATCCACCGGTGCACAACAACACTGCGTCGCCGGCATGACGCTTTATTTCGCCGCTGACTAAATCGCGAGTGATGATGCCTTTGGCCTTGCCATCAACAGTCACCACATCAAGCATTTCGGTGCGAGTGTGCATAGTCACGCTACCCTTACCAATCTCTTTGCTTAACGCTTGGTATGCGCCAATCAATAATTGCTGGCCGGTTTGACCGCGTGCGTAAAAAGTGCGGCTCACCTGAGCGCCACCGAATGAGCGGTTATCGAGTAATCCGCCGTAGTCGCGAGCGAAGGGCACGCCTTGTGCCACACACTGATCGATGATGCTATTAGAGACTTCGGCTAGCCGGTAAACATTGGCTTCGCGTGAGCGGTAATCACCACCCTTGATGGTGTCATAGAACAAACGGCGCACGGAGTCGCCATCGTTAGGGTAGTTCTTTGCCGCGTTGATGCCACCCTGTGCAGCAATCGAGTGCGCGCGGCGTGGTGAATCTTGAAAGCAGAAGCAATCTACGTTGTAACCAAGTTCAGAAAGTGAGGCCGCGGCAGATGCGCCAGCTAAGCCAGAGCCAACCACGATAACGTTAAATTTACGTTTGTTCGCAGGGTTGACCAGCTTCATGTCGAAGCGATGCTTTGTCCACTTGTCAGCAAGTGGTCCTTCAGGTATTTTTGAATCTAGATTGAAAGCCATTTTTATTGCCTATGAAATACAACCGAAGTAAATGGAGAGCGGAATGGATAAGTTGCCAATCAGCAAGAAGCCCGCTAACGCTGGGCCAATCTTGTCTCGGCATTTCTCTGAGCAACTGAGCAGACCTAATGTTTGAACAAGGGATGATGCGCCGTGGCTGATATGCATGCAGAGTAAAACCATTGCCACGCTGTAGATGATAGTCGTCGGTAAGTGCTGGAAGCTAGCTATAACCATTCCGTAAACATCAATATCTTCGCTGATGTGCGCTTTGGCGAACGCGCCAATAGGGTCAATGTTGCCCGAAGTGAAATGCAAGATATGGTAAACCACAAACACTAAAATCAAACAGCCGGAGACCATCATGGTCTTTGCGGCGAAATTAGTCGCTAGATCTTTTTGCATCGCGTACTTAACAGGTCGCGCCGAGACACTACGTCGCACAACACGCGCTGCCGCCCAAATGTGTGCGGCCATGGTACCTAGCAAAAATAAGCGGATTGCCCAAAGCAACGGCCCTAGGCTTTGCAGCTTAGCGGCGTAGGCATTGAGGTATTCTGGACCGACGAAAACCTGCAAGTTGCCAAGCATATGTCCAATGACAAACAGGAGTAGAAATACTCCGGTGACAGCCATCAAGGTTTTTTCGCCGATGGAAGACTTTAAGTGGGTACCTAAGCTCATACGGAGGGAAATGATAACATTTCCCTCCGTATTTGAGTGCGCTGCTTACTACGCTAATCAGCTAGCCATAATGGTGTTAAGGATTGCCACCAATACGCCCATAATTGAAATACCAGCGATTAAGCCAGCGGCAACTGGCACCAAGTATGATTCGGCGTGTTCTTTGTTGCGCTTTGTCCAGTACCAAGCAATTACCGCGCCTACGCACATCGATAGTGGGTACTGGAACGGCAGAATCAATCCTAGGCCAATACCGGTCGCGGAAGGCAAGTAAGCTTTCATTTTCGGCAGTGTTATTTCGAGTACTAAGAATAATGCGCCTAGAGCCAAGCCCCAGTAAATAGCAGTGAGGTGCATCGGGTGCATCGCATCGATACCTCCACCAGTCATAACGTCTGCCACAGCCTTCCAAGCTTGCGCAGCCGGGGCGGGGAAGTCAGGCGCGATATGGGTGCCATCCGGAAGGTCGACGCCGGTTAGGGCAGTTGCATTTGGCACTAGTAGGCGGAAACCCGTTACAGTTGCAGCAGTACCCGCCAAAATACCCATCATCTGCGCAATAAATTGGCGGCGTGGATTAGCCCCGAGCAGATAGCCAGACTTTAGATCCGTCAGAAGGTCGGCAGCACACCCGGCGCCGTTGGCTGTAATCGAAGCCGACATCAAGTTGGCAGTACCAGATGGGATGAAAGTACCAAATGTAAGCTGCATAATTTTGCCCATCGCCCCAACCGGAGTTATGTCAGACTCACCCGTTGCGCGCGCGGCCACTAGTGCCAAGAAAAAGGTAAGCACCACAGCGAGTAATCCGAAGTGCATCGGAATGTCGAAGAAGGCGTTAGCGGTGATAATGATTGCCGCGCCTGAAAGACAGAAGCCAGTCGCGAACCAAGAGGTAGGCACTTCGGTTGCCGCCACTAACTTAGCCTGATGGTCAGCCACCTCAGTTTTCTTGCCCAAGCCAGAGAAAGCGCGGACGATAGTGCGCCACTGAGTAGCAAACTGCAAAAGTCCGTAACTCAGCATGATGGGCACGCCAGTCCAGAGCCCTATTTCTTTCCAGGCCTTCCAAGGCTTCGAGACAGCTTGGACGACTTCACCATCGGCGTTGACCCATTCAGCGTTCATGCCCATATCGCCTAGCCCGTAAACTAGGGCGAGGCCGCCAATCATCATGTAGATGGCGATGCGCAGGCCAACTAGCGCGCCAGCAGCAATCATTACCGGGTTTACATCCCAGACCATGGTCCAGTCAGATGATTTATAAGGGACTTCTTTACCGTCTATTAGGTGCGTGCCACCCGGAGCAGGAAGTTTGTCGAAGATATGCCACTCGGCAGCCATTAGCGCTCCGCCAGCTTTCACCTTTAATTCGATGAGTAGTGGGAAAATTGCGCCGCTTGCAGCAGCGATGGTTAGTGCTTTAGCTTTCTTCAGGGCTTCAACACCTTCTGAGTAAAGCGATTGAAGAGTAGTAGCAGCAGCGGTGCCTGACGGGAATTTGAGCTTTTCTTGGTTAATCAAGTTGCGCTTCATCGGAATAGCCAGCACCGTACCGAAGGCAGCTAGGAATATCGTCCAGCAGATGAGGATGATGATGTCCATGTGTTCACCCTGAGGGTTCTCAGGAGTGGCCGACAAGATGAGTAGCGCGGCAATGGCCGAGACCATTGTTCCGCCTGTTGAGTATCCAGCAGCCGATGCAGTTGATTGCATGCAGTTGTTTTCGAGGATAGTCATTGGCGATTTTGCGACGCCTGTTTTTAAGAAGAAATTCCAGATGCTATAGGAAAGTATGCATGCGGTAATCGCTACCCCTAGACCCCACCCTGTTTTAAGTCCGATATATAGGTTGGTGAAAGCGAGCAAGAAGCCCAAGAACGAACCCATTAAGGTGGCGCGCAAAGTTAGCTGCGGGACATCATCGCCACGGTATATTTTTTCATACCATTCTGCCTCGTCCATTTCGAGGACTTGATCAGGGGAGATGTCTAGAGGCTTGTATTGCTCGGCCTCTTCGACCGTGCGGGGAGCTTGCTGGAATAGTGCCATGCAAGAATATAACAAAGAGTAGCCTTCATCCAATATTCACATGATGCTCAATTATAATTGGAGATAATGGCCAACAAGATGAAATACGCTTTCGTGGTAAACCGTAATGCTGGCAAGGGCAGTGCAGTCAAGAAGTGGACAGCGCTCGAAGCGCGCGTTGCTGAGTTGTTTGAGGACTACAGCGTGGTTTATGATTTAGCGCCTATTGCGACAGATGCTGATGTGGTGGTCGCTGTTGGCGGCGACGGCACTGTGCATTATGTGGTGAATCATTTAATGCGCGATAACCGTCACGCCGCGCTGGGCATACTACCTTTGGGCAGCGGTTGTGATTTCGCTCGCAACTTTGAAACAGACGATGCGCTTGCTGTTTTGGCGCGCGGGGAAACTAAAGCTATCGATGTTGGCGAAATTGAATCAGCCGGCAATAAAATGTGGTTCGCTAATGTTGCAGATGCAGGCATGGGCGCTGAGGTTACGCGGCAAATGGCCAGCCATTCGCGTAACTATTTATTTAGCACTCTAAAAGCGTTGGTCGGTTATAAAAACGTTGATGTCAGGTTGTCCGCAGATGGCGAAGAGGTTTATGTTGGTCCACTAAAATGTTTAGTGATGGCCAACGGTAAATATTTCGGCGATGGCATGGGCATTGCACCAGATGCGGTGCTTGATGACGGTTTACTGCAATATGTAATTATCGGTGATATCTCGCGGCTGATGGCGGCCATTAAATTACAGCAAACTTATAAATGCACACGCATTAAGCATCGTCATGTGTATTACGGTAGCGCGCGCGAGTTGTGCTTAGAGGTGTCATCCGCACTGGCGTTTGAGGCTGATGGCGAGTTGATGGCGAAAATGCCAGCTGGTGAATCAGTTTATATCAGGGCTATCCATCATGCCTTAAATTTGGTCGCCGAGAAATAGTAAGCGCTCAGCGAGGCGATGTTTTTTCTTTTGGCTTCCCCCCCCCTTGGCGATATTGAAAAAGAGAGATGACCTTGCGATCACCTCTCTTTTTGTTCGTGGGTTAGCGGGCTGACTTAGAAGGTTACGGACAACCCTAAGGTGAAGTTCAGGCTATCCCGCTCAGTAGCATATTCGCCGGGATGCATGCTCGTTGGCGGGAGCGGGAATGATGGTTGCGTTTGGCTTGTTGCAGGGTTGAATAAGCCCCCGCTACGCTCGATTTTTTGAATTAATTCAGATAGCTCTGAGTATGGCAGTGATATAGTGTCGGCGTGCGCGACATGCGGATGCTATATCACATAAACCTTGGTTGGTAGCATTAGTCGAAAGTAATAAGATATGAAACTTCTAGATTGCACCCTCAGAGACGGAGGTTACTACACTTCATGGGACTTTGACGATTTGCTGGTTGCGCGATATTTGAGCGCTATGGAGGCCTCAGGCGTTGACGTTGTAGAGTTGGGACTACGCAACTTCCCGAAAGAACAATTCT
>JAQWRF010000119.1 GCA_029243845.1 Planctomycetota bacterium
ATAGTCCACTAACGGCTGCCATTCGACATCGCGCCCTGTTGGGATACCCGCTTGTTGCTCGCCAAACGGCGACACTGGATAAAGCTTGCTACGTGGGCTATCCGCCATTGTTTACCTGCGGAATAATTTTCTCGGCGAAAGCTCGCATGTTGCGCATCACCCGCGCGCTATCGTGATTGTAAAAATCAAACCACAGCATCAATCGATCTTGCGGATGGAAACGTTCTTTAATTTGTTGCAGCACTTGCTGGGGTGAACCCATTAATGCGTTCTCGCTGGCACCTTCCACTTTCTTCATATCGATAGTGCCTTCAATCGCGTTCCAGTATTCACCGAGAGCTGCTTTAGCCTCAATGGCCGCAGCTTCATTTTGCTGTTGCTCGCTAAGACCCGGCTCGTCGTTCAAAAAAACCATCACCGTGCGCGGCATATAGCCACGCTGCCACTCGCCACCCGCAGGATTAAAAGCCTCAGCCATGCGATCATGCGTAGCGTTGATTAACTCGTCAGATGTTATTGAAAGGTTAAACACTTTAACCGGCGCAATTTCATTCAACTCCGTCTGCAACTTAGGATCGTGCGAGCCCACAGTCAAATCAAGCAACTCGCGACGCCAATCTTGCGGAATAATCTTGATGTTCTCGAACACAAAACGCCGTCCGATTTCTATTTGAACGGCATCAGCTTCACCGCCCATGTTCACGTTGGCTTCTTGCACGGCCTGCCAGTCTGCGTCACTATAAAAGTTATCGCGCGCCAAAGTCGTGACAGGGACATCCTCTGAAGACATCTTTTCCCCTTTTAACAAGCGCAAGAAAATATGCGCCGCTTCTCGAAAGATCATACCCTTCAAGGCTGGCCACGCTGCTTCTTCGACAGCAGTACGTGGTGTGATACCGTAAGCACGGTTCATGAAATCGAAGCGCCCTGCTGCAAAGCCGACCTTTATTTGTCGTTGCTCGTGTTGGTTTAATCCATGAAGAGAACAAAAAGCAGCGATGCGTTCAGCCGCGGCAATCGGACCACCATTACAAATAATATTCATAATTGCCGACCCCATTTCAATGTTCTTAGTGCGCGCGAACACAGCCTGCGCCAACTGCAAAAAATCGACGTTTAACCCGATTTCACCTTTGAAGTGTGGCACTACCGGCTGGCGGGTTTCTTTTTGTACTTCAGTCGACAAATGCGACTCGGCAACCCAAGCACATTGGTAATGTAATTCATCCGCCAACTCGACTTGTTCGAAAAAATTTCGAAACATCTGGGCTTCGTCTGGACAACTACCAGCAACTGGCGTTTGACAAATGGAGAAAAAAACGTCGAAGTGCATTAGATGCTATTGAGTCGTCCGCCGTCAACAGCGATGGATTGGCCGCGCACATAAGCACCAGCAGGGCTAGCCAAGAAAGCAGCCAAAGCCGCGATTTCACGCGGATCGCCAAGCCGCTGAGCAGGGATGGTGCCCAACCACTCACTCGCAACATCGTCGACGCTAATTCCGCGCCGTTCAGCGACGCTTGATTGAAGGGAATCAAGGCGGTCAGTAGCGGTGAACCCTGGCAGCAAATTGTTGATGGTTACATCAGCTGGCAATTCTTTAGACAAAGTCTTTGCCCATGAAGCTACCGCCCCACGCACCGTGTTCGACACTCCTAAGCCAGCAATAGGCTCTTTTACCGAGGTCGAAATGATATTAAGGATACGTCCGTACTTTTCCGAGGCCATGGATGGAGAAAAAGCTTTAACCAATTCATGCGCGGCAAAGAGATGACGACGCATTGGCTTGAGGAAATCTTCGATGTCGGCGTCAAGCAGTGGTCCACCTGGAGGGCCACCAGAGTTATTAACTAAAATGTGGATGGCTTCTAATTCGCCGAGTGCCTGAGTGGCAACTGCGCGAACGGCATCAGTGTCTTCTAGATCGCAGGTAGCGAAGTGGGTGGATCCAGCACCAGCCGATTTGCATTCAGCAGCTAGACTTTCGAGCTTGTCATGCGAACGCGCGATCAAGAACACATTAGCGCCTTGCGCGGACATAGCCAGAGCGATTTCGCGCCCGATGCCAGTAGATGCGCCGCAAATTACCGCATTGCGATTTTGAAGAGAAGTGGAAAGTGTCATTATTTTGTCCATTCAGAGTTACGGACCTCCCAGATTTCTGGGAAGAAGCGTAATGGCAAACGTGATTCAAGAAAATCAGCGCCAGCTGAGCCACCAGTACCCTTCTTGGCACCAATGGTACGGGACACCATCAAGATGTGCACGGAGCGCCAGTTAGACCACATCGTATCAAGGTCGATGAGTGCTTCAAACAGTAACACCATGTGATAATTCTCTTGTGGCGCGTCGTAAATGTCATTAATGACTTCAACGACTTTGTCGTTCATCACATAAGGCTCAGCAAAATCGCGATTAAGGACTTCGTCTGGTATATCGTGCCCAATGTTTTTCAAAGTTTTCAGCAATTTGTCGTAGACACTCGGCTGCTCACAACGTGCCTGTAAACGCGCTAGCTCATCTGGATGAGACTTGAAGAACTGAAAGAACCAAGCATCACGTAGACCCAAAGCAAACTCAATTTCCCTGAATTGAACGGATTGGAAACCGCTGCCTGTACCAAGTGCTTCACGGAAACCAGAGAACTCTTTGGGCGTCAAAGTTCCGAGAAGTTGGATTTGCTGAGTCAAGCAAGTCAAAATGGCATGAATGCGCTTAAGTACTTTCAAAACCCGCGACACATTTCCCTCGTCAAGATGCTTAGCCAATAGGTCAATCTCATGCAGTACCTCTTTAAACCACAACTCGAAGCTTTGGTGAATCACAATGAAGAACATCTCGTCGTGGTGACGCGGCTCACTACGTAATTGCTGTAGCGACGTCAACTCTGGGATGTTCAAGTAGCTGTTGTAATTCAGCTCGTCAATCTGCAAGTTCCCGTAATCTTGGTGTCTCTCACTCATGCCCCAAAGGATAACAGCGCGACGCTAAAATCTGCGTATGAATCTCTACCGCAGCAACCCTGCCCCCGACCGTCCCGAACGCCCTGTGCGCTACCAACGAGACGACGTCGACGTTGCCGACCGCATCGAGCCATGGATTGAACTAGTCGGACCCATGCGTGGTCCACGCGTCTGGAATGACGACTGCGGGAAATGGTCGGAGCGACCGGCGACCGGCGACCTAATCGCCATCTACGATTCCTACGGTTCATACCGCGGATGGGCTCTGTACCACCATCGCTCACGCGTCCGTTTACGCGTCGTCACACGTAGCACCGAGCGTCCGACCGATGCATGGTGGCATGCAAAAGCGAAGTCCACTGCACTGCGCCGCCTTAGCGACCCAACCGTCCCCAACGATGTCTGCCGCTTGATAAACGCCGAAGGCGACGATTTCCCGGCACTGATGGTTGACCGTTATGGCGACACCTTGGTTGCTGTCGCATACACCTCAACCATGGTCGGGATATTCGAAATGATCGTGCCCACATTGCACGAAATATTAGGCACCAAGCACTACCACTTGAGTAGCGATCCTAAGGCAGCCAAAGCCGAAGGCGACCGCCCCGTAGTGCGCACTTCTGAAGGCTGCCCGAACACATTACGTTTTGAAGAAAACGGCATCAAGTTCGAAGCTAGCTTAGCCGATGGCCACAAGACCGGTTTTTTCTGCGACCAACGCGACAACCGCCGCGGAGTTGGAGAACTCGTGGCGAGCATGGTTGAACAAGGCAAGAAAGTTGATGTGCTCGATGTCTGCAGCTACACCGGTGGCTTCGGATTGCAAGCCGCTAAGGCAGGCGCCGCGTCCGTCCACTGTATTGATCTTGACGAGAAGGCACTGGCAGTAGCGAAACGTAACGCCAATATTAATCAGTTGACAAAAGTCAAGTTCACGCATGCCGATGCTTTTAGTTATCTACGCACTCTTGGGCAAAATAAAAAGCAATATGATATCGTTATTGTTGACCCGCCGAAATTTGTGCCGTCACGTCGCGAATACGAAGAAGGTCAAGGGAAGTATCACGATATTAACAAGCTAGCGTTTCCGCTCGTGAAGCCCGGCGGATTTATCATCAGCTGTTCATGCAGTGGCTTGTTCTCGATGACCGACCTAACTGAAACTCTGCGGAAATCAGCGCGAGCGCGCAAAGTGCGTATTATCCGTGAAACCGGGGCCGGCAGCGACCACCCTATCCGCCTCGACTTCCCCGAAGGACGTTACTTGAAGGCGGTATGGATGAAACTTGACGACTAATTAAAGTCGACTGTTACGCCGCTAAGCACTTTCTCTTTGGCTTCATTCGTATGCTGGCGCAAGATTAGTGCCTCATCGAAACCATCGCCATCAAAGTCTCGGACGAGCATGGCGTGTGGCGTTTCCCAGTCTTCAAGAGTGACGGACATCATAGGCTTCACACCTTTTGTAAGCGATGCCATTGCCGAGGTGCGCCCAAGCATCCATTCAAGTAACGATTCTAGCTCTAAGTCTAAGTCACCTTTCTTCTCTTTCAGGCTCTGCTGTAAAAACTTCTCAATCGCATCGTGCAAGACATTGGGCCCGGTGATTACATTTGAGTAGAGCTTAAGGACTCCATCAGCTTCTAGAATCAAAATATCGTTACGTTGGCTATTGTCGCCAATCGAGCATGTGCGAATGATACGCTTACGCATCTTCGACAACTCTTCTTTACCTTTTTTGTAAATTGAAATTAACGATCCGCCTTGCAACTTTGCTTGCTTGCTGCGCATGGCGCGTACACCAAACTTGCCGTCACCAAGCCCCTTAAAAGCTAAAAAGTCAATCTCTATTTCGAATGACATTAACGCGGCCCTAATTAATTTGCCAAGACTGATGTCTTCAATGCGCACAATCACCAAGTCTGGCACGTTGTCGCCATCAATACGCGCGGGGAACAAGTAAACGACATTACCGCCTAAGACTAGCCGCTGATGCTCTTCTTTAATATTAATTCCGCCGGCGTCGCCAAGAAAAATCCTTACCTTACCATCAGCGAGAATCATCACATCACGGTCACCGTCGCCATCAAGGTCGGCCCACTTATCTTGAACGATGTATGCTGCCCCTTCACTGAGATTGCCCAAGTCAAGTTGAAAATCGCTTGTATCTTTAGCAAAAACAGAGGTATTTATCTCACTAGTAGGATTTGCGGGGAAGCCCGCTTCGGTTGCCACATATTGACGCACATGACCACCATCACTGACTACTAAATCCGGGAGCCCATCGCCGTTAATGTCTTCTGGCAACAAGCCAGGCACGCTAATGCTTCGGCCTACGCTACTCAACAAATCGTTGCCATTGCGAACCTTTAGCTGAGACAAAGCCCCAAGATGAATTGCGCCAAGAAAACCTTCCGTAGAATTAATATGCACTAACACGCGATCGGACATTGGCAGTAGTAAGTCCACTAGGCCATCACCGTTGAAATCTTGCATAAACTTGGCAGCATGAAAGCCGGTTGGCGGCATGGCCGCAATACCTTCGATAATTGATGCGCTAAAGACCAATGCGTCTTCTCCGAGATGGTCTTTTGTGAGGTGTAATTTCTGCAGGGCCTTGCCATCACTGAGACTCCAGAGTTCTTCGTAGCCATCGCCATCATAATCCACAATAGTAAACAAAGTGGACTGCCCCGGCAAATCAATCATCAATCCCGACTCAAGTACACGCAAATGCTGGTCTTGTATAGCTACCATATGCAAGCGATTCGTTTCGTCGAGTTGAATGGCAGCAAGATGCTCCGTTAACGCGAACGGCTCAACCTTTGTTATCTGTTGCGACAATAATAGGATGCAGGTAAGTATCATTTAGATCCCCTATTGGTTGACATGTAGATTTCGACCGCCTGAGAACGCACAATTACAATGTCCGAAATAGCGTCGCCATTAAGGGATTTTATTTTCACCGTTGCTTCAAGCGCGTTAATAGGTAGGTCGATAACGATTGAACTAGCTAAGCCAACCTTCCCTTCAGTTGGAGCCTCGAATTGCCGGACTCGCAAGGACCCCCCCTCACTAATTTCGACGAAATCAGGTAAACCGTTGCCCGTAAGGTCTGGCACGAAGGTATCCAACGACACAAATGAATTAATATCATCGACACCGATGGACCGAGACTCAGTGAGCGATGCGCGTTTACTCCACCCAGCTTCTGTAGCTAAAAAAGCAGATGCTGTATGCTTAAGCTCTGGAGTGCCGCGCCCGGCAAGACCAAGGTCTAAAGTCCAATTAGACAGACACACATCGGCATGACCATCGCCGTTGATATCGAACAAATTAACACCAAGCGCCGTTGAATCAACCCTAAACAACCCGTCGGAATCATCGAGGTTGTCCTTTCCCCAAGGGTCGGAGAAAAGACGGATTTGAAACGGACGGGACTGACTTAAAATATCATCGGATGAACGTACTATCAGCAAATCGGAAGTATGGTCACCATCGGTATCAACCCATTCAATCTGCTCATAATCGCTTTTAGAGTTGCTTCCTAACTCAAAGACACGGTCTGCCTGAGACAGAAAAGTGTTGTCTTTGCTCTGCAAATGCACAGACAGCTTATCGCCACTCTTATAACTAATGTCTAGTAGGCCATCGCCATTAACATCGCTGAATATCGGTGCCGGTAAACTTATGCTTGAATACAGTGACGGTGGGTATTTAACGACACCAACAGCTTCATTTGGCACGAACAAAGAACTCAATTCTTGACTACTGAGTGATGGGCGGACTTTACCCCCGAACAAGTTACTAGCAGCAATAGGAACTCGACTAGTATTTGGCTTAAGTTCGATGGCGCCACTTACCGTACCATCATGCTGAATTATTTTATAACCCATTGTCGTGAGCACAACCATTTCGGGCAGCCCGTCAGCGTCTATATCAGCTACTGTATGCAAACGCGGCACGGAAAAGTAACTGGGCAAGTCTAGCAACATGCGCTCTTTAAGCAAAAGCTGCGGGCGTCCGACCCATGGTCTTACATAGATGCCGCGCGCGAGCATCCATATTATTTCTTCTGGGTCGAGCTCACCGTCATTCGCTGGCAAAAAATTCGCCACAGCCCACGCTACCACCCCATTAGGAACTTCTATTCGCTTACCACTTGTTGGGCTAAAAAGATTTTGGTCTTGATAATGGATGTCTATGTAGCGGCGACTGTTGTCATATACCGCCAAAAACATATCGAGATCGCCATCACCATCGGCATCAGCAAACTGCATTTCATTATTAAAATAACCGCGTGGTTGCACATGA
>JAQWRF010000120.1 GCA_029243845.1 Planctomycetota bacterium
TTTCGAACAGGGCGAGTTGCTCGTGCGTTGCTACGGAACTCATGGCGAAGATTTCTTCGACATCGACGCGCTTGACGAGTGCATCACTGTGCGCATCGATCCTACCGAATTCGATGTCGACGGCCGTTGGTTCCATTTATCTGTGCTACTTCGCAATGAATCCGCGCGCGGATTCCAAGTGTTCCTCGATGGTGTACCGCGTGGCGATATCGACGGCTTCACACACTTGGCGCAGGCTGTCGGTCCTTACGCTCCAGGTGATTTGTCCGGAGAGATATACGTTGAGTCAACCGCCGGCTTCCCGAGTCGTGGGGCGATTCGTATTGGCAATGAAGTCATTGAGTATTCTGCCAAGACTGAGACATCGTTTGTCTCGACACGCGATAGCAATATGTATATCGGCGGACGCGCAGCGCGCGAAGCAACAGATGTGTTGGCTTTGACGCTGGACAGTTCTCATCCAGAAGGTGCAGGCGTTGAGGTTTACGGATACTCGTCAATCCTACTTGGTGACATTCCGCCTGGAGGTTCAGTCTTGAGTGGCAGTGTTGGCCCGTGGTCCATAGCGAACTGCGTTACCGGAGTTGACGATATTACTACCATTCGCGAACTTGGTGTTGTCCCGTTCCCACTGGGTAAGGGAATTAGTAGTACCTATCTCGGAGACATCGAGTTAGTCGCTTGCGAGCAGGCTTCGGAGGACATGTTCTTCGCTGAGTCCTTTCAGAGTGATGGCGGCTATGCTGTGATTTGGCAGGGTAGCGCTGTCGGTTTAACATGGGGTCTTGACGGTAATAACCTCATTAATATCGAGGACGAATCGCGCATTGCTGGCATGGAGGTTATTAAGTACTCTGGTCGCTCCGACTCTACTCTGACAATCTCAGAAAGAAACGTAGTTACACCAGGCTTTGAGTCTGCACCCGAGGGCATAATCAGCCCCACGGGTACTACCTTTGTAATGGAGTTCGAAGATTACATAACAATTGGTGCTGCAGGTTTGCCAGCTAACGAATCGGTGCCTCACAATGTATACATCATGCCGATTAGTGTGCGCGCGGCCGGCGCTAGTGATTTGACTTATATGCAGCCCGTTACTGAAGAAGAGGTCGGCTTTGTTCAGCTTGCGGCAGACGGCGATCCAGGAAGTACGGAATGGATACGTTACGACAACATCATCGACGGCAATTTTGTTCGTGATAGTTGGGAGGCTACTGTTGCGATCATTGCCTCAGTCTCATCGGAAGAAACAATCGACGGTGGCCCAGGGGGGCGCCCCCGTAGTGGTCCTTCTAACGATGTCCCTCCTCCGGAAAGTGAATCTGCAATAATCGAGCAAGATCCATACGCCGAAATGCCACTTTACGCATTGCGCAGCACAATTGGCGAGAAAGAGGAAAAAGCCGATTTCATTGAGTTCATGGAAGAACGCTTCCCGTTTCGCGGTGTGAACGGTACGTTTGACCATGCGCACGAAGCAGGTGAAAAGGCGATTCCGGTATTTAAGACCTTGCGCTCTTTCGGTTCGGCTAATTTGTATTCCGAACCTGGTTACGGTTTTGTCGGACGCCTTGACCGTGTTGCAATCATGCAAGCCGACGAGGTAACCGATCCATTGTGGTTCGAAGTGCAATGGGCCACGACTCAGCGCCTCGAAGATGGTCGCGGCGATCCCATTGCAACTTACGTGGCTTTCTCCGAGTTCCCCGGCTTACCGTTCTTGGGGCCCGACTTAAGCGCCTTGTCCCAAAGCATGGCTGGCCTCGATTTGCGTAGCTATAACCGCTTAGTTAAGTTCCCGAACTTCGAACGTCCGCAATCGCTTACTTCGCTCAACATCGGAGTCGATTCCTCGGCTACCGGTTCTTCCTTTAGTGGCTATGTCGATGAATTCGCAGTGCAGTCTGTATCTGGCTTCGGTGAACCCACTGATTTCTTCGCCTGCGGATCTTTCTTTCTAGATGCAGATGTTGATGAAGGTAGCAATGATTTTATTCAAGTAAACGCTTACGATTTCTCACTGAATAATTACCGCGTTAGCATTCCTAATGCAACGGCTGGTGAGTACCTTGCGTTGTTGCCGCCGTCCGGGATTATCGATATCGATGGAGAGCGCATTGGTTACTCAAGCATAGACACCGCCTCCGGCCAAATTAACATCGCAGTGAACGGCCGCGGCATGCATGGCACAGAACAACGTGGTCACGCATCTGGCGCGCGCGTCCGCATTGTCGATGGGCGCTTGGCAACGGCACTGAACAGTGACTTGGAAGGAAGCTCGTATAACCTTGAACTAGAAGATTCAGCTACGCTGCCACAATACGGTATGTTGCTCGTAGATAACGAACTCCTGTTCGCACCAATGCGTGGCCGCGGTTCAGAACTGTCTATGCCAAG
>JAQWRF010000023.1 GCA_029243845.1 Planctomycetota bacterium
GCGGTTACCATCGTCCAAAAGGAAAGTCCGATGATTGTAGTTCATCGCTTTTGATGCGTTAACTGTTGCCCGCAGTAGCGATGTATCTTCGTTGTAAGTCGGGATGTAAACATCGACTGTGACGTCTTCGAGCGGCTCTAGCTGCGGTACATTCTCAACCTCCCATATTTGGAAGAAATAAAGCATCAGGCTGATTCCGCCAGAGAATTCAGCGAAAAGCAATAGCATTGAGGCGAAAGTCGCGTAACTACCGTCAAGATTCAGTGTGAACATGACACGGAACACTAAATAGCTCACTGTGGTGAGCACCGCGATTACCATAAGCAACTTCCTAACAAAAGGCGGAACCCCCGTGCGTGAACTCTCCGCGTGGGCGTAAGAGCCAACAGTATAATCATTTATGGGCTTCAAGTTCTTAAATCTAATTCAGGGGAGGGGTGACGCAAAAGGGTTCGCTATAGCGAAACGTCTTCCATAGGATATCCCATATCCGCAAATAATGTAGACAAAACTGACGATACGGGTTTTGCCTACGCTTAAAGGCACTTTGACGGGGCCTAGAGCGCTTTTATTCCCTTAGAAGCGATAGTCGAAGCCGAAGAATGCGCTAGTTGAATTGTAGTAAGCAGAATTTAGCAGGCTAGTTTTAACCAGCAATGACGTATGGTCATCGAAATCATAATTGAAGGTTGCCCGGATGTTGTCATAATTATCACCTTCTGAGTCCCAAATGCTGGAGTATGCCAGGTCATACCAAGTTTGATTCGCCCCTTTAAAGAAGTCTTTTCCGATCCACTGGCGCCATCCAATAGATGCGGCGTAGGAGGTGTATCCGTTTGGTGCAAAATAGCGAGCAGCCCCGACATTCTCTTGATAGTTCTCTTGAGTGTCGTTGCCGAAATCTTGGTAATCGTAAACCAATGAAACCTTGAGCTCTTTAGGCGGCAGAGTGATATTTAACATATTTGCCACATGAAGCCCAAGAAGTGAGTTGTCGTCCGAGTAGCTGGCAGTGGTTAATCGGATATTTGACTCCCAAGAGCGATTAACCAAGTATGTCAATCCAATGTTTACGCCATCCCGGGATACAGGGTTGCTGGCATCTAATACGGTTCCGCCGCCGGGTTGGGCGTCAATTAAAATTAGATGATCGCCCTTTGAAACAAGGCTGTTTTGATTTTCAATAATGTTTTCGCTAAAAATGCTAGCGAATAGCGTAAGCTCATCATCCAAAGCAACGTCAACACCAATATCGTAGGTCATTGATTTATCAAGGTCATTTACATACCCTTCTAAATTAAGGTTAGAGTGAACTAGAAACCGACTGGCCCCTTGCGCGTTTTGCTGCGGATTGTTCTTGTAGCCAATAGTAAAAACGTTCCCCGAATACCCATCAGTGTTAATAGGGAGATCGCCAAATCCAGGAGATAAATCTAGTTTCGTGTAGGTTAACGAGAGTTTTTCATCGATATCGCCTAGCGGCAGCGATGTCCCCACCGAGAACTTACTTATAGCTAAGCTTGAGCCATCACCCGAGCCTGTTCGGTCATTTGAGTCTTGGTTTATAGACTCGAAAGCGGTGTGAAAGCTAGGCGTCAAGTCATGAGTGTTACGCGACAAAGCTATGCGCGCTTCACGGTGATTAGGATTAATCCGTAGGATGCTCTCGTAAGCATCTATCGCCTTAGTCGTCTGGCCGGTGTTGCTAAGCGCTTGAGCTAAATCAAAACGCGCCTCTTGGTTGGAAGGCTCCGTTTCTATTAAACTACGCAGCAAAGGGATTGACTTGTAGTACTGACGGTTGAGCAACATCGTTTTCGAGCGTTGTTCGAGGCTAGCGATAGTTTCAATTTCGGCATTGGCTGCGCCAGCCAAGTGCCGACCTTCGACATCTGCAGCAGTCGGCATACCAGTGCCGCCAAGACTAAACGCTTCAGCCTCTGCTAATTGCGCGTATGTTGCAGTAGCAGATTCGGGATCTTGCGACCATGTTTGTGCGCGAGCTTTTTCACGAATGGCAACGGAGTAAGTCGGATCGTGCTGCAATATAAGGTCGTAACTTTTTACAGCCTCATCATACAGCTTCATTGACGCTTGTATACGTGCCACGCCAAGGCGGGCACGTATGTTTGACGGTGCTTGGCGCAACAAGCGATCGAAGTCCGTCAAAGCAGATTGAGTCATGCCTTCGCCTCGCAATGATGCTTTGGCTTCGCCGCGGCTCACTAGAGCCGCTTGGTTGCCAGGATCCCAACTCATGATTTGGTTGAACAATTCAATCGCTAATTTATAGTCGCCATCGTTTGCAGCTAGTTGACCTAAATTCATGAGTAGCCTAAAGTCGGCACCCATGCCTGCCATGCCTTGTTCAAGTAATGCCGCGTTCGCACTATCTGCGCCCGTAAGGCGCGAATCAGACTTTGCTAAGCCATAGCGCGCTTCTGGAATTAGCCCGCCGTATGGGTCCTGTAAAACTTCATCGAATAAAGTCTTAGCGCGTAGGCCTTGGTTTTCTGCGAGATATGCCTCAGCTAAAGTTGTTTTTACCGCAAGCGTACCGTATGAAGCAGTTGGATTCTCTTTAAGGAACTTTAAGCATATGTGTCGCGCTTCAGTCGCCATGCCACGTTTAATGTAGGATCGAGTTAATACTACAACAGCCTCGAAGTCGCGCGGGTCGCTATTCATTAAACTACGGCAATGAGCAGCCGCTTCTTGGTAGCGTCGCTCGGCGAATAAACATCTTGCTAGCTCGAGCTTAGCATTTTGGCTGAACGATGAATTGTCCGGTACCCTTTTAAGTTCGGCCTTTGCCTTTTGGTATTCGCCGCTCTGACAGTATAGTTTGCCTAACGCAAGACGTATCTCAAAATCAGCTGGGTTGTCCTCAAGAAGGCGCCGATAAATCTCTAAGGCGTGGGCATACTCGCCGGTCATCGAGTGGTACAGACTTTTACTTTGTAGATAACTGCGAGAGTCTCGGTCTAATTCAGCGCTCGCAAGAATTTGCAAAGCTTTGTTTGGCAAGTGCGCGGCAAGGTGTAAGTTAGCATTAGCGATTAAAGCAGCAGCATCATTTGAGCTCGCGCCGAGTACACGTTCGTTAAGCTCAATCGCAGCCCGGAAGTTTCCAGAGTCGCGCATAAAATAGGATAACTCTAGTAAAGCAGGACTGTCAATTTCGTCTAAGCCGGAAATTTCGCGCACAAGGCCAATCGCTTCGACGTGGTTACCAAGCATAGTGTGCGCTCGTGCTAAGTCTGCCAACACGGTAGAATCAGTCGGATCGTCTTCACGTAATTCGGCGAGTATCGACAAAGATTCTTGAGGGCGGCGTGTGTCAAGCAATAAAGCCACCATCAATTGGCGAGTGGCCGGGTCGCTAGTATCAAGACCTTGCAAATATTCCTGGTAAACCTCGGTAGCTTTTTCGAAGTCGTTATTCCATGCGTGAATGCGCGCCAACATAATCCCGGCTTCAAT
>JAQWRF010000152.1 GCA_029243845.1 Planctomycetota bacterium
CAATCAGGCCGCAACCGTTTCGGAGAAAATCCAAAAGATAACCCCGCCAGTAATTAACAACTTTTAACAAAACCTAGGCAAATATAAGGTAAATCGCATTCACTCTTATATCCCCCTTCGCATAAGCCTCTACCCTGCTTCCATTTAAGCTCTCACTCGCATCTACGAGAATAATATTTGTAATATTATGTTCGAGATTATTGCATCCGGGAGCAATGCGAAGGCTCGTGCTATAATCAAAAAATGTTCGTTAGCACGATTTTCCTTTACTTCAGTACATTTGCCGGTGCTCCTGTTTACCAGGAACCATCCCCAGAAGTAGAAATTGAAACCGCGGTCAGTGTCAAAGAACAAATCCGCGAGTCACTCAAAGTAATTCGTTCGCGAAAGCTCAATTGGTACGACAAAGAGTATGCCTTAGAAAACCTCATGCACTTAGGCGCAGAAGGACAAGACGCATTAATGCGCCAGATGAAACTCGAAATACGCAAACTTGACACTCAGTTTCAGCGTCAACGCAAAACTTTCATCAAAGAGTTCACTGCCGCGGCAACACAGATAGCCAAAGGCCGTCTAGACAAAAAAGGTAGTCAACGCTTAGCTGACGCGCGTAAAAGTTTACTGGCTGCAAGCCGCGGCAAGAATTTAACAAAGGCGATGGTTCACGAAATTTGCGACCCGGCCGTAATCACTATCGTTGCTTTACTCGAGATAACGGTCGCGCAAATCTTCGAACACGAAGAAGACTTAGACGAAGAGATGTGGGGAATCGAAGAATTTCTCGACCAACATATGATGCTCTTCAATTATTGGAATCAAGCGCGCAATGAACTCTTGCAAGCAGAAAATCAGTTAGCGAAACGTGCCGAGCGTGCGCAACATCCAACAGACCCTAGCTCCTACAACAATAACCTCGACAGCGAGCTTGAGCGCATTGCACGCAACACTGAGATCATGCCCGATCGCGACCGTGCATTACTTAAGGACAATGCCGCCCTCTTTAGCCAACTTGATCCTGAAGAGGCCGCCGGTATTTATAAACTAAACTTACTACGCATCCGTTGCGGGATAGGCGCAGTACGCGTCGATATTAAGCTATGCACTGCAGGCCGTGGACACTCCGCAGACATGGTGGAACATGGTTTCTTTGCACACACGTCGCCCGTTCCTGGGAAAAGCAGCCCTAGCGACCGCGCAAATTTAGCTGGTACTTCGGGCGGCGCCGAAAACATTGCCTCAGGGCAAGAGACTGGGCATGCTGCAATTCAAGCATGGTGGTACAGCCCAGGACACCATCTCAATATGATGGCCCCTCACGGACGTACAGGCATTGGGAGACACCAGAATCACTGGACGCAAATGTTTGGCAACTAAGTCTGCTATACCATAATATCTCATAATTAAAGGGTTTCAGCGACATCTCGCGGCAATTTTGATGTATCCTTTATAGCACAGCTATATACGCTGATTAAGAAAATGAGAAGAACTCTAATTACATTAACGATTTCACTTGGATGCCTCGCATCATCACTCGCCCAAGGTTGGTCTGAAGATTACACCGTAAGCGGCAGCGTTGCTGGCGACGCCTTCGGCTCGGCCATAGTATCTGTTGGCGACCTAGATGGTGACGGCACTGCCGATTTCGTAACAGGATCCCCTAGCTACGGAGCTTCTGTTTTCAGAAGTGGCTCTATATCGTTCTTCTCTGGAGCTGATGGCAGCCTACTTGCGACACGTGATGGCGAAGAATTCGGAGAGGGTACTGGCGGCACACTGGCTTACCTTGGAACATATGAAAACGACAATTTAGCGCTAATAGCATCGAGTTCACCTTTCTTTCCATCAAGCAATGGGATTTTCTCCGGAATTATTCGCATTTACTCC
>JAQWRF010000168.1 GCA_029243845.1 Planctomycetota bacterium
CATTAATTCGGCGATTAAAAAGCGCGAGTCTTACCGTCCTTTCGCACCATCGGTTCTAGAAGAAAAAGTTAGCGAATGGTTTGATGATGCCTCGCCATCGCCTTACATGTCCTTAACGGTTCAAGCGCGCGCCGACAAAGCCGAGCAAATTCCGGCAGTAGTGCATGCGGATGGTTCGTCACGTATTCAAACTTTATCGGCAAACGATAACGCCAAGTATCACGACCTCGTCCAGCGTTTTGAAAAACTAAGTGGCGTGCCTATGTTGTTGAACACTTCTTTTAACATCAAGCAAGAGCCCATTGTTGAAACACCCGCTGACGCGATGAAGAGTTTTTTGGATAGCGATTTAGACTTGCTAGTTATTAATGGTCGATTATTTCAGCAACGTAAATTCCCAGAGATGCTTACCGGCTCAATGATTCCGCTGGCAGCGCCTAACTTTACTGCCGAAAGTGTGTCAAATGCCGAGGGCGACAATATGTCCGTGCGCTTAATGGTGCGCGGCGAGACCTTTGATATCGAGCAGATAGAACTTGGATTGCTTGAAGTCTGCAATGGTGAAAACACTTTGCACGACATCACCGACTATTTCAAAGAGCATTGGGATGTCGAACAAGACACGATTCTGGGCCATTTACAAGGTTTATACTCGCGATGCTTGGTTTCAATAATCACTCCGCAAGAGTAGAATAAGTACGTTATGAGTGAAGAAACTACCATCCGCATTACTGCCGAACCGCAGGTCATTCCAAGTAATTGCCTGTTTCGTGTAGCCAACAATGTCTTTGTCGGCTGCCTCTACACCTCGGATAAAAAGTGGGCTGCCGAATGGGCACCGCTGGCCGGTCATTTATTTGACTCGGTTGAAGATCTAAAAGGTGTACGCATCAACAACAGCGAAGTACTGATTAGCATGATGTCTACGCCTAGCGATTGGCGCGAAGTTGCGCGGTCGGCCGGACAAGCTATTCGCGAGCACTTGCAAGCTGGCAATGTTGCTGTCAAAGGTGGCGCGCTCGAAACCCAAGAAGGCGACGATTTGTTGCGCCAAAAAGCGCAGACCGTTATCGAGGACACTTTAAATCCTAATTTAGCATCGCACGGTGGTTGGGTTGAGATTCAAGCAAGTAATGGCAAAGAGTTATACATCACCATGGGCGGCGGTTGCCAAGGTTGTGGCTCGGCGGCGATGACTATGAAGCAAGGTGTTGAAGTCGCGATTCGCGATGCAGTGCCAGAGATCGAAGGCATCCACGATGCCACGGATCATGCGTCTGGCGATAATCCCTACATGTAAGTGCGGGCAGTTTGCCTCTCTATCCTTGCAGTGTTATGTGTGTTGGCATGTAGCGAAAGAGCTAATGTCGCACCGAGTACCCTTGACTTAACACGTCAGCACCAGCCACTGGCACAATTACCGGTGGTCCAAGATCAGCAGTGCGCCGAGTGTCACCCCAAGCAGGTGGCAAAGTTCAAGACTCATGGCATGGCCGATTCGTTGTCAGCAATCGATCCCTTACGCATGCCAGCGCAACTGACTGACGCATCTATTACCAATGCTTTCTCCGGCATGAGTTATAACGTCGGCGCAACCGGCCGCTGGGAACTTAACGCGCAACACCTCGCCAGTGGCGGCGCAATTTCAGTGCCAATAAGCCACCGCATCGGAGCAGGAGTAGACGACATGAGCTTCGTCCTCAATAGCAATGGCCGATGGTTCTTTTCGCCACTAGAATTTTTCACTCATTCCGGATGGTTCCCTGCCCCACATGAGTGGCAGTCGAATGCCGGTCTCGATGCGGTGCCGATTACTGCGCAATGTTTGCAGTGCCACTCTTCGACGCCGACACCTGATGTGCATCCGCTAAATAACCTGCAAGACTTTGAACCGCAACCTATTTCGTGTGCAACATGTCATGGCGATGGAGCGCAGCATATGGAGTTAATGCGACGCGATGAATTCCCAGCTGATTTATTAATACTTAATCCTGAGGATTTTGAGATTGAACAGCAGCTAGATTTATGCGCGCGTTGTCACCTTGAGGGCGATGCGCACATCGAGTTAAGCAATGGTAACTTGCAACAAGTTGCGCCCGGAGAAGACCTGTTAGACAAATATGCCGTGATGGTCGCGTCACACTCAAAGAGTAATGAATTGCGCTTTGTCAGTCAGGTGCAGCGCCTAACAGCTAGTGAGTGCTTTAAACAATCACCAAGCATGACTTGCACTACGTGTCATGATCCTCATCAACCGGCGCGTTACCAACAGCGCTCTAGCTTTGATGCGAAGTGTATCACGTGTCACCAAGACCAAGTCGGCGATCATCAATCCCAGCAGGATGAACAGTCATGCGTTGCTTGCCATATGCCACGCATCCAACCTTTCGATTTGCAAAAGGTGGCGATCTCTGATCATTTCATTCAAGCACAGCCACTGCCGCAAAAAGAAGTCGGGTTTAGATTAGTAGAAAGCCCTAGCGGCGACTGGAAAACGTTCTCTTATCGCGATGATAAGCACTATTCGAACGAGATTACACAAGCCATTCAGGCTATGACTTTATTTGAACAAGGCCATCATCAGCGGGCCGCTGAATTATTCAGCACCTTCGCCGCGCCCGGAGAAATTCAGCAAATCGCCCTAGCGCAATTCCATTTTCTACGTGCCCGCAGTTTATTTGAACAAAACCTGCGCCAACAATCTACCCAAGCTTACCGCGATGCGTTGCTGCTCGACCCCACTCACACCACAAGCATGTTAAACCTTGCCACCCTACTTGCTGAAGATGGCCAGCTTGACGAAGCGCAAAATCTAGCCGAACGCGTCAGCTCAAGATATTTAAATTCAGAAGCGCCTTTTAATATTATGATTATTGTCGCGAATCAAAGAAATGATCTGGCGGCGATGAAAATTGCTGCTGAGAACTCGCTAGAATGCAACCCGATGCAACCTGCAATTCAGCGGGTGCTCATGCAGTTAAATGAACGTAATCTATAGCCATCGCCAAAAACCATTGTGGGTTCCTCTCACTAGCATGATGTTTGTGTTGATAGCCATCGGGCTCTTTCTTTCCGAAGGGCAGAA
>JAQWRF010000174.1 GCA_029243845.1 Planctomycetota bacterium
GGCCGCTGTATCGGGTTGAGGATATGCTGCGAGTAGAGTGAGTAGTCCGACGCGAAACTCTTTAGAGGTTATTTCAAAAGCGGCCGGGGCAATGAACAATTCGCCGTTGAATTCGCGCTCCGCCAAAATGCCAAAGATGGCGCCAAGTTCGTCAGCCTGGAATCTCTCGTAGTCAATCTTCTTGGACATAGCCAAAATATTGCTGACGTCGGCATAAAGCAAAGAAGCTTCGACTATGGACTGTAGTAAGCGCGCATTGGTAGTGTCGATGTAGCGCTCGGTCTCGAGTTGGGTGGCGCTAGAGCCGTGCTTGATAATCGTATAAATGGCCTTAGGCCTCTCGCCCGCTGGAAGCCTGTCAAGAAGCGCTAGCAGGCGTGCGGCGGAACTGTGATCGAGAACGTTACCAAGTAATTGCAAGACGCGTGATACCTGACCAGACTTTGCTGGATCACCGAGCATGGTGTTGAGACTGGCAAACAACGGTGTCTGGATTTCAGGCTGCAGGGACTCAAATAGTGCCATTAAGTTGCGGTCGCCGCTCTCTAGGAACTGTGCGCCATCTTTGGCCCAAGCAGTGTTCGCCGCTTCAATGCGAGCAGCACTTTTGGCGACCAAAATCTCACGTAACCCTTCGAGGTTATTTTGAGCGAACATGGTAGAGCACAGCGGCATCAGCAACAAAGTTGCAACAAAGGTAGGGCGGCTAATCATACAGTCATGTACAATAACGCAAAATTGAACTAGAAACATGGAAGAAAACGAATTTGATGTGGTGATAGTGGGTGGTGGCCACGCTGGCATTGAGGCTGCTGCTGCTGCTGCTCGACGTGGTACGCGCGTTGCCTTGGTGAATTTGACGGCGGATTCCATAGGTCGGATGTCGTGTAATCCAGCAATCGGAGGAATTGGCAAGGGTCAATTGGCCCGCGAAATAGATGCCCTCGGTGGTTTGATGGGCCGCATTGCCGATCACGCAGGCATCCAATTTCGCATGCTCAACACATCAAAGGGTCGAGCTGTACAATCTCCGCGTGCGCAGTGTGATCGCGATGCATACGAAAACTACGCACAGCAACTAATTTCTGAGATTGAGAACATTACTGTTGTTGCAGGAGAGGTCAGTGACATTGAGTTTAATGAACGGCGTCAAGTAACTGCCGTCATTCTCAGTGGGCAGCAACGACTCACTTGCCAAGCAGCAATACTTACTACAGGCACTTTCTTGGAAGGCATCTTGCACCAAGGTCTAGAAAATGTCGAAGGCGGGCGTGTTGACGAGGGCGCAAGCCATCCTCTTGGAAAGACTTTACGCTTACTTGGCGTGCCCGTCGCACGACTGAAAACGGGCACGCCACCGCGCATTGCCTTAGACTCGGTTGACTTGTCCGTTTGCGATGAGCAGCCCGGCGATGATGTGCCATCACCGTTTTCTTTTTTGACAGGAGATTTGTCTGAACGAGAACAGATAAACTGTTGGTTGACTAAAACGACTGCGCGTACTCAAGAAATTGTGCGCGACAATCTCGACAAAACTGCGATGTATGCGGGCCGCCTCGAGGGTAAAGGGCCACGTTATTGTCCGTCGATTGAAGACAAGGTAGTACGATTTGCTGATCGTGATGCACACACAATTTTCCTAGAGCCAGAAGCTGTCGGCTCTAATATTTTATACGCCAATGGCATTAGTACTTCGCTGCCAGCTGATATCCAGCTCGAGTTTGTTCGCACCTGCGTCGGGCTTGAAAAAGCAGAGATATTGCAAGCCGGTTATGCCGTGGAGTACACACATGTTGCGCCACGCAGCTTGTTGCCCACTCTCGAGTACCGCGACGCTAGTGGCCTATATTTCGCCGGTCAAATCTGTGGTACTTCAGGTTACGAAGAAGCAGCCGCACAGGGTCTAATCGCTGGATTGAACGCAGCTTTGTCCATTCAGCGGCAACCGGCTTTCGTCTTGCAGCGACACCAGGCTTACATCGGCGTATTGATTGATGACCTAGTAGTCAGCGACCCAAGCGAGCCTTATCGCATGTTTACTTCACGCGCTGAACATCGTTTGTTATTGCGTCAAGACAACGCTGACTTGCGCTTGACACCATTGGCTCAGAAATTAGGCCTTAGTTGCGAAGTGCGCGATCAAATATTCGCCAAGCGTCAGCAT
>JAQWRF010000176.1 GCA_029243845.1 Planctomycetota bacterium
GCTTGTTGGGCCAATCTTTGATATATAAATCTTGCTGAGAAAATGGGATTTCGATGTTATTTTTATCAAAAGCATGACAAATCGCCGTTAAAAGGTTGTGCTGGACCAATCCACGGTACTGAGGGCTTGTAATCCAGCACAATAGCTCAAAATCGAGGCTGGAAGAGCCAAAACCGCGAAAACGGACGCGAGCAGCAGGAGTATTGCTGACATGGGGTATTCCCCCACCATTTACAACATCTAGGAGCAGTTTTTCAACTTGAGCAAGGTCGCTTCCATATGCAACTCCTACCGGTACGCGCACTCGCATGGCTCTAGTCGGACCACCCGTCTCATTGACAATCTTGCCGCCGCCAATCACGGAGTTAGGGATAGTGACCTCTATGTCGTCGCGCGTAATAATTCTCGTTGAGCGTAATCCTATAAAGGAAACCTCACCACGTTCGCCGGTATCTAGCTGAACGTAATCTCCCACTCGGTAGGGCCGGTCTGCCAAAATGAAAACCCCGGCAAACAAATTCGACAAGGTGTCTTTAGAAGCAAAACCAATCGCAACACCCAAAATACCAGCGGACGCTAGCCAGCCTGTTGCATCAACATTCCATACCTGAATGGCGGCGAATATGACTGCGCCAATAATTACTAACTTGCCAATATTGTCAAACAAGGGATAGGTCGCTGACTGAAAAGCATTAAACCTCTTAGGGTGGCTAGTCGCAACGACCAGTAAAATATTTACCGCACGGAAGGCAAATACTGCCCAGTAATAAAGAGAAATGGTCATCAACCATGGCGCGAAATTTGATGGCAGGATCTCTGACGGCAGCATAATCTTTGCAGTCAGAAATAATCCTATTAAATACAAAGTTGCGGTCACCGGTCGTTCGAATTCGTCTATTAATCGATCGTCGACGTCAGTAGCGGTGCGCCTAGCTATCCGTTTTAGGACAGAACTACTTATCCAGTTAATAAGTTTGGCAGACACAAATGTGGTAACCAGCACAATCGCAGTTTGCGTAAAGTCATTAGTCGTGATTTCATCTAATTTACCACTGAGGTAATCCGTAATGGAATAAAGCGACGAAATATTCGGCGGGGGTGGTGTTGGATCTTGAAACATCATCAATCTAGCTGGCTTAATTTATGAGTAGTTTGTTGGCGCGCAACAGGGCTTATGGGCTGGTTCAACAACTGCCGCAAAATCTTCTGCGCCAGCGATTTGTCATTATAGGTCATATACAGGTCGCTTAACTCATGACTAGCCGCTACATTATTCGGCTCTAGTTCGAGACAGCGCATAAAGGCAAGCGTAGATTCGTTAAAGTCACCACTAGCTGCGTAACATCTTGCTAAAGGCAAAAACACGGCGGCATTTTGTGGGTCCAATTCTGTAATGCGGCGTAGCAATATGGCGGCATCAACATATAACTCGAGGCTGCTTGATGCGGCGGCATAATCGTAAGCCACGAATGCTGTTTGCAATAGCAGCTCACCATCGTTCGGCCAATCTTCTAGCATATGGGCCAATAGCGCCATCGATTCTAAATAGCGGTCTAGCTGCGCGAAGGCAGCTGCGCGCATAGCAAGATGTTTCGGAGTAACCTCAGTAGAAAGCAATAACTGGTCGAGGCAATCCAAACAACGCTGCGATTGTGAACTCGCCAATGCCGTACGCGCGCACGCTTCTAAAATCATGGGCTCGCCATTGAGCGCAAATAAGTCACTGTATAGAGAGTGCGCTAATTGATGATTTCCCGATTGCTCATGGATAATCGCGCCTGAATAGGCCAAGTGCTGATCTACTTCGAACTCGGCGATTGCCGTATTCAGTAGCTGTTGCGCCGCAGATAAATTATTGTCTTGTGACAAGCACCAAATGTGCAGCCCCGCCAACGCGGTATTGTCGATCACACTACGCGACTTTTGCAAACTAATGCACGCCGATGCAAATCTGCCGACGGCAATTTCCTGTACTGCGAAGCCAACCGACGGCGCCTCGCGGTATTCGTCGTAGCTAAATTGCAGCGACAGTGGCAGGCAGCTTTGGTCAATCACAGAAAATTCCTGGGGCGTGACAACTGTCTCAGGCCTACGCTCGCCTAGTAAGCTTGCGCATCCACCAATAATTAGCGGAAATATCAGGTATCCAGCAACTTGGTATTTCATTCTCACTCATTCTAACGTTACAATCTAACTATCCCCAATTATGAACGACAATAAATTTAAAGCCGTTTTCTTCGATGCAGAATTCACCCTGTTCTGCGAAAAGGTAAAACGCTCACAAATCTATCTCGACGCTGCCGCCGAGTATAGTTCTACCGATTTAAGCATCGACTTTGTCGAAGCCGAGTTATCACGTGCATTTAGCACAACCCCGGATTCGATTAACGGGCAAGTAAAGTTCAGCCGGGCATGGTGGATGAGTTACAACGCCAATGTGTTTACCGCACTTGACCTTAGCCCTAAAGATGCCAGCAAGGCGTCAAAAACCGTGACGGCGTACTTTTCCAAAGCGGCGGCTTACATGGTTTATCCAGAAGTGGTCGAGGTGTTAAAGACACTGTCGAGCGCCGGCATTCAAATTGGGATTATCGCTAACTGGTCAGAAGATTTACCCGTTTTGACGAAGCGCTTAAAACTCGAGAAGCTGTTAGATTTCATCATTCCTAGCGCTGAATTGCGTACCGAAAAGCCTAATCGCGCAATTTTCGATCGCGCACTGTTCCGTTGCGGCGTTGCTGCAGAATCCGCTATTCACGTTGGCGCCGACTTTGAGCGCGATATTAGCGGTGCTCTTACTGCGGGTATGCATGCGCTGCTGGTTGACCGTGACAAAAACATTGAATGTGGGTTACATGAAGGCGTCAAAGTTATAAATAACTTGTACGATGTATTAGACATCTGCGAATTGACTGCCCATGACACCTAATCACTCAAGCGACTTAACAGCCCTGCACAATCATTTGTGCAAAACTCATCTCGGTGCGGACCCATCCGTCGAGTTGCTTTTAGCCAGCATTATTTCTGGTGGTCATTGCCTTATTCAAGGAGCTCCTGGCTTAGGGAAAACGCGCTTACTGCGTGAACTTGCTCAATGCCTGCACTTAGATTTTCAGCGCATTCAGGGCACGCCCGATCTAATGCCTAGCGATATCACAGGCAGCGAAATATTTAACCAGCAAACTTCAAAATTCGAGTTCGAGCCCGGGCCGATCTTCGCCCAATTATGCATGTTTGACGAATTGAACCGCGCGACTCCGCGGTCACAAGCTGCATTATTGCAAGCGCTCGAAGAAGGAGAAGTTTCCGCAGCACGCACCACGCATAAATTACCGCAGCCGTTTTTCGTTGTCGCCACCCAAAACCCCATTGAAATTGAAGGCACCTTCCCGCTGCCAGAAGCCCAGCTTGATCGTTTCCTCATGCGTATCGATTTTGAGCAGCCAAGCACCGAATGTTTGGCAGATATTCTACGTTTAGAAAACAGCGATTCCAACGCGCCGAATCTAGCGGCGGTCCAAGTGGTTGAATTACAGCAGATGGCTGACGCAGTGGTGGTGGCTGACGATTTGTATACTCAAATCGCAAAGCTAATTAGCAGCACTCATGCTCACGACGATGTGCAGCTCGGGGCGTCGCCGCGTGGCGGGCAGGCAATTATTAGAGCGGCAAAGGCTTTGGCCGTGTTGCGCCAGCGACAACATGTGACGCCGCAAGATATCCGCGATGCTGTTCTGCCATGTTTGCGCCACAGAATTATGCTTGGTTATCATGCGCACGCCCAACAAATCACAAGCGATGATATTCTTATAGGTATCCTCGAGCGCGACCCCATCCTGTAAGCGCTCTTCGCACCTACACCCATGAATTGTCGTCTCGCAATTTGTCAGACCAACCCTAAACTTGGGGTGGTCGCCGATAACCTTCAGTCACATCATCAATGGCTTGATCGCTGCCTTGAGCAAAAGGCCGATTTTGCGTTGTTCCCTGAGCTGAGTCTCACGGGTTACATACTGCGCGATTTAACTTCTGATGTTGCGCTCGCCCTCGATAGCCCACAGGTTAGCGAACTGGTCGCCCGCTCCAAGGATATTAGTCTTGCCTTTGGCTTTGTAGAGCACAGCCTTGATCACCGTTTTTATAACAGTTTCGTTTTCGCTGAAGATGGCGTGATTAAGCACGTGCATCGCAAAGTGCATTTACCAGACTATGGTATTTTCGAAGAGGGGCGCTATTTCGCCGCTGGTAATAATTTTACGACTTTTGAATCTAAGCACGGTCGCTTCGGTTTCTTGATTTGCGAAGACGCCTGGCATTTGTCCTCTGCGTGGCTGCATTTCTTGCAAGGCGCCGATGCCCTACTTGTTCCAGTTGCTTCGCCATCGCGCGGCATTGAAACAGATGGCGAACATTTAGCTTCGCAAAAGTCATGGCACGAATTGTGCGCTGCTCAGGCTAAGTTCTTACAAACATGGGTGGTGCGCTGTAATCGCGTCGGCTACGAAGACGGCGTGTTGTTCGATGGTGAATCTGCAATTAATGCTCCAACGGGCGAAGTCGTTGCCGCCGCACACCATTCCGAAGAAGACTTGGTCGTTTACGAACTTACTTCTTCAGCCTTGAAGAGAGCGCGTGTCGAAACGCCTCTACGCCGTAATGCTCATGCAAATCTAGTGAGGCGACAGCTTGCTATCATTGCCAACGACCCAGATTTGTCTGGTTTGATAGACGATGAGTAGCACTATTCCGCAGCCGCCAACTTGTAATATTGAGCTTGCAGAACGCGTCCTTATTGGTTTTCTTAAATCGGAAACACAGCGTATCGGCATGACAAAGGCAGTGCTGGGAATGTCCGGCGGAATTGACAGTGCCCTAGTATTAGAATTAGCGGTGCGAGCACTCGGCCCTGAAAATGTATTGGCCATCGCCCTACCTTACCGTGAAAGCGACCCGCTATCGTTAGAGTTAGCACAGCAAGGTGCCAGTAATGCTGGCTGTGAGTTTTCAGTGATTGACATCTCGCCTTTGGCCGACGCTTATTTCGAGCAACATCCCCAATTAGCCAATGGTGAGACGGAAGCTGCGCGATTAAGACGCGGAAATGTTTTTTCACGGTTACGCATGACTGCACTTTACGATCAGTCGGCAGCGGTCAATGGCTTAGTATTTGGCACATCAAACAAAACCGAGCTGCTTCTAGGTTATGGCACGCAGCATGGCGACATGGCATCCGCGATTAACCCTATTGGCGATTTGTATAAGTCGCAAGTCGTTGCGCTATCACGCCACCTTGGTGTTCCGTCAGCGATTATTGACCGCCCGCCTAGCGCCGATTTATGGCAAGGGCAAACGGACGAAGAAGAACTCGGTTTCTCTTACGATGCTATTGACGCGCTACTGCATGCCATGGTTGAACAGCGCTTAAATCGCGACGCATTAGTTGCTCTAAACTTCACGCCAGAGTTTATTGATCTGATTAATCTTCGCGTGCAACGCAATCAATATAAAAGACGACCACCACTTATTGCTAAAGTGACTGGCCGTACTATTAATCTTGACTACCGTTATGCCCGTGATTGGGGCACTTAGACTTACAAGCTACCGAGCTTCGTGAACAAAGCGTCTAAATCGACTTGGACAATATCCTCGTCAGTGATTGCCATTGGTTGAACCAAGGCTCGCCGCGCATTGCGACACACTGACAAAGTATTGCACACTTGCGAGCGCACTTTTTGCAACCTCTCACGATTTGCAAAAGGCGACTCAAGGCTCAAATCAACCTTGCGCTGGGTGGCTTCTAAAACGGCCACCAATGATTCTAGTTTTTGAAGCATGGCTATGCGCTGTTGAGGGTTACTGGTATCGTAAGGGGAGGGAGGGGTGTTCATCTTGAAAGGCAACGTTAATTAATGTTACTCCCAAAATATATCTATCGCCCCTTTATTTAGACTTTTTTTTGCTAGTAGCTCTTCAAGCAGGTCAGCATTTCATTTTGCTGGCGGTGGTCTACATTGGCGGCGAAAGACTCAAGGGTTGCTCCGCGGTGGGAGTCTCCCAAGTAACCCAAGCCTAATACCAAGTGGGCAATGCGATCACTAGTTTTATGCTGGCGGATGTCTTCGCTGATTGCAGACACCAGTTGCTCTAGCGATTGTTGATCACGAGCTCCAGCCATAGCGTGTGCTGATACCCAGCGCACTGTTGCATCGTCATCGTCCAACAACATCTTCGCCAGCTGTGCGTTGGCCTTCTCGTTAGTGCACATTCCTAATGCGGTTGCAAAGCCGCGACGTGATGTAACAGAGTCGTTAAAGTGATCTGCGTTTTCTAATAACACGCCCGCCGCCTTATCTGTACCAATCATGCCGAGCGCTGTGGCGATATAGGATCTTAGCTCTTGACTTGTATTGGTCTCTTGTAAGCATTTCCTTAGTGTTACGTAAGCCGCGGGCTTAGCAAATAGTCCTAAAGAAAGTGCAGCCGCACCACGTAACTCATACTCATTATTACGTGATGCGTCCGCATCATCATGCTTGTTGAAGTCGCTGCCAAACATTGCTGTATCGGCGACTTGTGTATAGGCTTCTGGCAACTGTGCGATGCCACAAGCAATTAGCCAAGAGGTGTGAACATAAAGTTCATCAGCAACTCGCGGGCGATTTTCTAATAGGAATTCAGTAGCCTTATCGTCGGCGATTTGCCCAAGAGCCAACTGCGCCATGCCTTGAATGCGCGGGCTGTTGCTCCTCTCGAACATCTCAATGAGTCCCGGCGTAGCAACTTTATTTCCGAAACGGCCAAGAGCAGCGATGCAAGCCTCGGCAACAACTTCGCTGCGTGACTGAATGTTTTTAACCAACACCTCGATAGCTTTCAAATCGCCGGTGGCAGCAAGCGCGTTGATAGCGGCAACCTGCAGTGCATCTGAAGACTTGCGATTATCCATAGTGGTTGTTATCGCCAGCAAATTTTTACTGTAGTCAACACTGGTGTTAATCTTTGCGGCAAGTAATGATGCAACAATCAAATCATTCGATCGGCGCCATGAAGCCTTCTTTGATATCTGTTCAAAGAAAT
>JAQWRF010000178.1 GCA_029243845.1 Planctomycetota bacterium
GAGCAAGTGTTTGCTGGCGCGGTGCAAGTTATAAAACAAAGTGGTGCTAAATGGGTCGGCGGTCATTCGGTGCAGTCTGCCGAACCGCTGTACGGTTTCGCGTGTTTCGGCGAATGTGATGAAAGCGATTTGATTACCAACGCCGGCGCCGAAGTAGGTGATTTGTTGTTCCTCACTAAACCATTGGGCGCAGGCTCTATAACCACCGGTGTTAAACGTGATGTCGCTGATCAGCAGCATGTCGATGCGGCAGTGGCGGGCATGATGCGTTTGAATGACACCGCAGCTCGTGCGATGAAAGCTGCCGATGTGAAAGCAGCGACCGACATCACCGGATTTGGCTTGATAGGGCATGCCTTTAATATTGCGCGTGCCTCTAATGTGGAATTACGCTTCTCTGCTAGCGCTATACCTTTGTATGGCGGCGCGCTCGACTTAGCTAAGCAGGGCGTCATTTCAGGAGCCTCCAGTCGTGGACGTGATATTTACGGGCCGAATGTAACCATTAACGCCGATGTGCCACAAGAGTTGGCCGACATCTGCTTTGACGCTGAGACTTCTGGCGGATTGTTAGTGTGCGTTCACCCAGATAACGTCGATGCTTTTAGTGGAAGCTTAGGAGCGCACGATTTGTTTGTGCAAATCGGCGAAGTAGTGGCGGGTAGCTCTAGAGTTTCTCTGGTTTAATCAGACGACATATCAAAGTGAAGTGATGCGGCATAAACCCTTATTCCGTTTCGCAGTTTATGTAACCTTAAAGCTCAGTTCTGTGATTCGAGCATTGATTTCCCCGGATTTCGTATCGGCCTCTAAAAGCCGCACACGCCAAAACAAACTTTTGCTTCCGTCAAAATGATTATCTATAAAACATTTTCCAGTCCATCCTAGGGATGGGGCAACGGTTTCTATTTGCTTGATAGATGTCGCTCGTGTGTTAACCGCGACTTCAACGGTATACATATAATCTTCAGCATTCCGTTTTTCTGGGTGATACCAAGTATTCTCAATGCCCACGCCGTGCATTCTCCAGGCATAAAGCGTGGGGGACTCGCACCCCCATTCTTCATTTGGCGCATACGCATGTTGAAGCCATTCGCCGGCGGCAGACAAGGTAACCATATTACTCTTTTTCTCGACACGAACTTTCTCGGTCGCGTTTAGGGTAGGGATGTGCAGTGATACTGCGGGGTCTCCAAATAGGGCTTGGTTGTATAGCTGATAATAATAAAGGCCGCCATCCCCTTGGTCCTTTTCGAGTACAGCAACTAAAACTCTATTCTGCGCATGCCTTTGTGCTTGTCCTAAAGTTTTACCATCCAATAAAGCATTCCAGAGTTCACTGCGATACAGGCTATATTGCGCAATGCCACGGCGGGTGTTTCCGGAAAAGGCAACTGCTCCATTGCGCAACAATCTCGCAGCCACCGACCTTCGTTCTACGTCCTGATCAAGGCTGGCGGTGCTGCAGCCAGCAGACTCTACGAATGCCGGAGCAATAAGAGTTTCTGTGTTCCATGAATAGGTTTTACCCATCTCCAACCACCAGGCATGGGAACCGTGAATAATAATCGCTGCCTCTGTAAGTGGCGATCCCGCCTCAATAGGATTGCCGCCTTGGTGGTGACCGTGGAAGTCAAGACCTTGCTCTTCCAGTGACTGACATTCACCCTCCTCCCACTCGGCAGTGGCAAATTGATTCTGCCAAGGAGCCGCTGGGAATTCATCTAAAATAAATCCGCGGCAAGCTTGCAGTGTTGCGGAAGGCATGTCTTCCGCAATGAACCGGGCGAAATTCAATTCGAAAAAAGGGTCCTCGTCAATTTGGGAATAAGGCAAATCTGAAATTAAGTCAACATCAATACCTTGCCCATGATTAACGACTGCCATGGGCAAAGCATCAGGCCAGCCCACAAGGCATAGATGATCCGCTCGATATTTTGAGAGTTGGTAATACTGCTGAATGCTCTCCTTGATGGAGCGCGCTGAAGGTGAAGTCAGCCATATCGCTGTTCCTCGTTCCGCCTCGGAGGCATCGAGGCTTACTGTCCACTCATCGCTCTGGATTGTGAATTTCTCTCCGGTCGTTAGAGGTTGCTCAAGTTTGCCTTTTAGTTTTCCATCGCGGTTAAAGTCGATTTGAACCCACCAGCGACTTGAACTAGTGTCTTGACCAATAATGAAGTTTCTTTTCTTGCCACCGATGTCCATCGTGCCCATTTTCCATCCGTCTTTGCTTTGTTCAGTGCCGCTAGGGGGGCGACTAATTTCTTTGTCAGCGCCAAAATGCTTTTTCCACACCGTTTCCGTTTCTATTGGAACAACAATTCCTTGGTGCTGTGCAGCAAGTATTGAAGCCATAAAACTTAGGGTTCTGTTTTTCGCACCTCGGGGTTGAACTACAGCTAGATATTTTATATCCATATCGTTATCCACCATCCAGTCGGCGACCTCCAGGCCATCGCGTAATTTTATTAATTTAAGATCAGGTGTTGAGCGCGGCACCTCGTTACCAATGGCGATTAAAGTAGAGGCCTTAAGGCTAGATATTATTTTCTTGGTAGCACCTTTTAATTTGCCATTTTGAAGGGGAAACATAGGACAACCTAAGCGGGAGGCCAGTGAAGCGGCTAGCAAGGCAGCAATCGGTTCTTCGATAGGGTATGCGACAACCATTTCGGATTGAACCCAACCATCTTCAGCAATTTCCTCGGAAGCTTTAAAAGCATTCGTGAATGATATCAATCGCGGCTTGGGTAGTGATTCGTCTGAGAGTGCAGGCACACTCTTTCCCAGCCACACGAGCTTTTCCGGTTTCAACCGAGCAAGGAAATCAACAAGTTCAGGTCGCCACGGGTCCTTTTCGTTTACAGCTAGGACTAAGACCTCATCCTTGTTGATTTTCTTTGCATAGGGGATGGCGGCTAGCAGCACATTGTCATGCCATGACGAATCTTGAGATGTAGGAACCAGTACCACCGTTTTGTCATACCATGACGGACTGCGGCTGATTGTTTGGCCAAAGCTGTCTCGAGGTAGCAATATTATGCTAAACGCGAGTAGTGCTAGAGGTTTTAGGTAGGAGGTGCTCATTCTGTTACTTGCGTTTTCTATTCTAGGCTAAATTCTCACCGCGAAGGATGGAGTTCATCGGATTAATTCACCTATAATTCACAAACTAACTCCGTCCTAACTCGTAGGCTGCGTGAAATGATAAATAGATTGCTATGTGTTTGCAGTTGCGCCACAGCGCTCCTAGTAGCTTCCTGCGTGACGCCAGAAGAAGCTCTGCTCGCTGCAGATGACAGTGCTTATGCTTTGCTGTCGAAGAACGCCGAAGAGGTCTTTGGCGAAGCGAGCGACTTTAGCATCGAGCCTGCTGTGGGTAGCCTTCGCCAGCGACTGATAAGCGGTGAGTTGACAGGGCCGGTAGAGCTAAATCTGCTCGCATGTCTAGAAATTGCTTCTGAAGACAGCCCTGTCTATCAATCCGAAAAAGAGGGCCTTTATCTATCGGCTTTAGACTTGCGGCTCGAGCAGTGGCAGTTTGAGAGCCAATTCTTTTTCGGCGCCGAAGCCTCGGCTCCTGCAGATACCGTAACGGTGTCGACGGGACTACAAAAGGCCTTAGGATCGGGCGCTACTATCCTTGCAGATATCGGCTCCAATATGCTTGCCGTGGTCAGCAGCGATCAACCCTTTAGCGCATTGGGTGCAGCGACCTTCAGTATCACTCAGCCTTTATTGGGCGGAGCTTCTGCCGAAGTGATTCGTGAGCCGTTAACTCAAGCCGAGCGCAATCTGGTTTATTCGGTGCGGTCCTTCGAACGTTACCGTCGCTCTTTTGCTCTCGATTTGGCGTTCCAGTATTTTCAACTCATTGAAAGTATTCGAAACCTTGAAATCGAAACTAAAAACTTCCAAGGCTTACTCTTGCTCGCCGAGCGAAATGACGCTCTTGCAGAAGCGGGCCAATTAAACGACATCGAGGCCGATCAGGCGCGGCAAGATACTCTCGAATCGTCAAACCGACTGCTTGAACTCGATGCAAGAGTCAAAAAGCTACTCGACAATTTCAAGCTGTTACTCGGATTACCCGTCGGCGTAGAAATTGTTTTGCAAGAATCAAGCTTCGATGTGTTTCTTGAATCGGAAGAATACCTACTTAGTTTAGAGGAGAAGTCTGCGATCGAGACGTCCTTCAAGAGTAGGCTCGATTATTTAAATCGAGCAGATGCTACGCTCGATTCTGAACGACGCGTGTACGTAGCCGAAGAGGCGCTGAAGGCTGGTTTAGAACTAAAGGGCGACACTTCTTACCAGGGTCCCGGGGAATTAGATTGGTCCGCCGGCTTGTCTTTCGATTTGCCAATTAATCAGATCCCCCAACAGAACTCTTATCGTAGCAGTTTGATTAGTCTCGAAAAATCAGTGCGGGACGAACAGTTCTTGAAAGATTCCATTGTTGCTGGCTTGCGCGATAATATGCGCAACTTGCACAACTCTATCGAAGGGGTGGCGATTCAACAAAGCTCTATTGAATTGGCGAAGAAACGTGTCGAGAGCACCGATATGAACTTAGCTGCAGGTAGATCAGATACCCGCTCTGTGCTTGAGGCGCGCCGCGCACTTGTTAGTGCACAAAACTCATTAGCTGCTGCAGAAAGAGAACGACTCACCGCGCGCCTTTCTCTGTGCTTTGACCTAGGAATCCTTCGCGTCGGCCCCGACGGCTTCAGGATTTCACACACAGACTCTTTGTAATACAGATGATACGCTCCTTACTTAAATCAAAAATAACCATTGTCGTTTGTGTCAGCGCAATCGCCATCTTCGCTTTCTCGAATCTCTCGAATGGTAATGGCGACAAGTCGGCCGCATACGGTGCTGAAGTTCAGCGCGGGCCTTTGCTTATCAGTGTGCTGCAGCGTGGCACGATGTCATCAAAGAATTCTTCAAAGATAAAATCAGAACTTGAAGGGGAATCTCAGGTTCTTTATCTTGTTGACGAAGGCACTTCTGTTGTTAAAGGCGATCTCGTGGCAGAACTTGATGCGTCTAAACTTGTCGAGCGAAGGATTGAACAAGTCATTACTAGTGAGGCCGCTACCGCAAATTATGTTAATGCTCAACAAGAGTATAGTATCCAAGAGAGCCAGAATAAAAGTGACATCGCAAAAGCCGAACTCGCATTGTCATTCGCCAAAATAGATTTAGAAAAATATATAGAGGGCGATTGGCCACAGCAACTACAAGGGGCGGACGAGTCGATTGAGCTAGCAAAAGAAGAATTGGCGCAAGCTCAAGATAAGCTTGAATGGTCGGTTAAGCTAAGCGAAAAAGGATTTCTCACACGCACTGAGCTTGAGTCCGATCAACTGCAATACAACCGC
>JAQWRF010000190.1 GCA_029243845.1 Planctomycetota bacterium
GACTCATGGTGGCTATGCGATGACGCAAATTTATCCGGCATTGCTGAATGTGTGTGGCATCGATTTCGACTCATCCCGCAGCTTGCAAGCTCCAGATGTGTTGCAGACTCAAGTCGATTTCGCGCCAGTGCGGCGTGAGCATATTGAGAAGTATGTGCAGAAAATAGCGATTCGGCGGGGAGCCTTGCATATGATTGCGGATCAGCGTGCGGGTGAAGTACGTATGTTTGACATTAACGCTGACCCGCAAATGCAATCACCGCTTGAGCCCACGCACCCAGAATTTGAAGGGATGCTTGAGTTATTACAATCCCGTACTTGGTGGCAGCAAAGGTGAACAAATACATCGGTGGGGCACTTGTGATATTGCTACTGCCATTGGCATGGCTATTTGATGGCGCCGCCCGATTACGTGTATGGATGTACCGTTTCGGATATCTAAAATCGCACCGTCCGCCTTGGCCAACGTTGTCGATAGGTAACATCTCGGCAGGGGGTACCGGTAAAACCCCGTTGTTGTTTAGCGCTCTGAAATGGTTCGCCGAAAACAGTGCTGAAGCCGCAGTCTTATCGCGTGGATATGGTGGTGACGAAGGCGTTCTTTTGCGCCAGCGTTTTCCGCAGCTAAGTTTGATTGAGAACCCCGACCGCGTCGCCGGAATGCGCGAGTTAAGCGCGAAGTATAAGCCAGAGGTCCTCGTTCTTGACGATGGCTTTCAGCATTTGCGTTTGCAGCGCGATATCGACATCGTGGTGATTGACGCCACACGACCTTTCGGGCCGACGTTTCCAGCAGGATTGTTTCGTGAATCTGCGCGCGCTTTACGCCGCGCTGATTTGGTTGTAGTTACGCGTGTTGACCTGGTGGATGAACAGCGTCGTGCGGCCATCCAAACTAAAATCGCTAAAACGCGAATGGGTTTGTCAGAGTTGCCACGCGTCGAAGTGAAAATGGCTGCCACTCATTTACGTCACGTGCTCAGCGGCGAGACGCATGATTTAGCGATGCTTGATGGCGTTACTGCGAGTCTTGCGGCGGGCATTGGCAACCACCAATCGTTTGCGGACTTGTGCGAGTCTTTAGGAGTTCATGTTACAAGTTACCAGCGTCTAGCGGATCACCATCCATGGACTCGCGACGATGTTCTCGCTTTAGCCGATACCGATATCGTGCTAGTCACTGAAAAAGATGGTGTCAAGTTGCGCGACATTGCTTCAGATAAGTTTTTCGAAGTTTGTGTCGATGTAGAATTTGTTACCGGGGCCGAACATTTCGAGCAGCAGCTTTTTGATTTGCATTTGCCCGTTCGCGCTGCGCATATCGAGCCATTGTGGGAGGGCGTTTCAAATGTCGATTAAGCAATGGCCGCGTAGTCTCCGCCAACGTTTTAAACATCAACCTGGCGTGCTAGCTTGGGTGCTTTACTTGCCAGCAAGGCTGCTGATAAAACTATGCTCATTTCTGCCGTATGCTGTATTGCGTCCGCTGGCTTCTAATCTCGGATTGCTTGCATTAC
>JAQWRF010000031.1 GCA_029243845.1 Planctomycetota bacterium
GCAGGCGCGAGTCCGCAACAAAGTTTCTGCGGCAATGACTTACCCAATGGTGATGTTGGCTGTCGGCTTATTGGTGGTTGCCCTATTGATTGGCTTTGTAGTGCCAAAGATTACGGTGATGCTGGCCAACCAGGGCACAGAACTACCGTTACCAACTCAAATACTTCAAGGGGCATCGGACTTCTTAATTGGTTATTGGTGGTTGCTGCTTTTGATATTCATTCTATGTTTACTAGGGTTCAATATGGTGTACTCCTCCGACAAGGGGCGGTTAAAAATTGACACTACATTGTTGCAGATACCCGTTGTCGGCGACTTGATTCGCAAACAAGCCATTGCTCGGTTTTCACAAACCTTTGCCACTCTCCTGACATCGGGCGTGCCTGTCGTACGCTGCCTAGAAGTAAACCGCACCGTTCTCGGTAACCGCTTGATGGAAAACACCATCACCGACGTGCGCGAGAAGATTCTCGAGGGCGCCGATATCGCCGGGCCGATTAAAGCATCAGGCGTTTTCCCACCACTACTCGGCTATATGATCGCCGTTGGCGAACAGTCGGGTGAACTCGACCTGATGATGGAGCAAATCGGAGACAGTTATCAGGAAGAGGTCGAGATCGCTACACAAAAATTCACCTCACTCATTGAGCCGATATTAATTTTGATATTGGCGGTGATGGTCGGTTTTATCATTTTGGCCATTCTGTGGCCCGTGTTACAGATGACACAAAACTTCTAATCATGAAAAAAACAATACTTAAAAAATCACGTCGCGCAGGATTCACCCTAATCGAAATTATGGTGGTGGTCCTAATTATTGGTTTACTACTTGGCACAGTAGGTAAAAATATTTTTAGCGCATTATTCTCGAGTCAACGTCAAATCGCAATCAACCAAATAGCTTTGTTTGAAGATGCGATTAGCACGTACTACTTGACTAATTCGTCTTACCCAGAGAGCCTCGATGACATGACTGAAAAAGACAACAACGGTCAGGCCCTTATGAAGCGCATTCCGCTTGACCCATGGAAGAATGAGTACATCTACGAAATTGATTCTGATGGTTCTCCTTTCTTCCTCTGCTATGGCAACGATGGTTCGCCTGGCGGAGAAGACATGGATGCTGATATTGATTCGCGTACGATGCGCGACGAATAATGAAGTGCCGGCAAATAAGCGCTGCTGGCTTTACATTAATTGAAATTACTGCTGTTGTAATTATTATTTCACTGGTAATGAGTATGGCAATCGTGCGGCTTGACAGCACCTTGCCATCTACTCGGAACGAATCTGCTGCGCGAGAGATGATTGCCACATTAGATTTTGCGCGCTTGCAGGCGATTGGTCGTGGGCATCAATATGAAGTGGTTCTTGACTTCGATGAGCAACAGTATGGCATTCGTATGCCATTTGACGCCGAAGGTCGACTCGTCACGGACGATGATGAAAAAATGATTCTGCGTTGGCACAAGATTGCCGATGGAGTAGAGATGCGTAGCGTGCTTGATCCACGCGGCGTTCGTATTCGTGAAGGGCAATACCCGATACCATTCGATTCGCAAGGTGCAGCGCGCGATGTTTATATTTATATTGGCGCACAGCAAAACACCGACTACGAGGTCACCATCAGGGTTTTAGGCCTGACGGGCATCCCGAGCGTTGCGCAAGGCACTCTCGAACCATCCATACACACCGAAAGTGACTTTTAAACAGCGATCAAGCGCTAGTGGTTTCACACTACTGGAAATCATGGCGGCCGTCACACTGCTGGCCTTGATTTTCACGACTGTGATGCAGATTCGTGCCGGTGCCATTGACAAGGCCGTTCGTGGCCGCTCGCTATCTATTTCTGCACGACTCGGGAAAAGCTTGTTGCATCAAATAGAATCAGGCTTGGTTATTGATTTAGTCGATGGCTACACCGGAGATTTCTCCGAAGAAGGCTTCGGCCAATTCAAATACGTTGTGGGT
>JAQWRF010000203.1 GCA_029243845.1 Planctomycetota bacterium
TCTTCGGGGTCACTGCGCTTGGTATAGCCAGCGAATGGCCAAATGCGAACATCTGTAGTAGTCCCAGTAACCGTGCCCTCATCATCATAGTTCTCGGTCTTAGCCCATAAAAAAAGTGGTACCAGCTGTTTGCTTACACGCCTTTTGCGCCCGTTATCATCTACGCGACTCCAGAAAAAGGGCCACATGAATACCGAGTATTCCGTCTGCTCATTCTTGAAGTGTGTCCAGAACGGCAGTATGCGTTGCAGTTCATGCTTTTCGCGCTTACCGCCACTTTCAAACTTTAGCAACGGCCATAACTGCCAGGAGGAATAGCCGGTTGATGGTCGATTAGCCCAACCAAATATCGGTGGAACAATCGTATAGGCGTTGTAGTCGTCTTGCTGAGTATGGCCAAAGAATGGGAAGAACATCCATGCTTTACGGGGATATTTTTTATCAAGATCATCGGTGGACTGCGTATAAAACGGCCACATTGCATAAAAGCGGTTGTAACGATCTTTTACATTAGCCTCGCCGTAAAAGGGCCATGCATGCCAGCCTGTTTCGCTACCTTCGGTGTAGCCAAAAAATGGCCATAGATAGTGATAAGCGCGACGGTCTTTTTGTTTACTCTCGAGATAGAAAGGAAACATGATGAACTTGAATTCATCGTAGGTCAGGAAATCTTTACCTGTACCATAAAACGGAAACACCCAGAAATAATTCTCCTCGTCGTCAGAAGACGAACCACCACCGAGCAACCACATTAGGGCAGACCAATCCGTGTCGCGCACACCATCCGGGCGGATTTCGCTGTTGTATGAGTAGAGCGGTAAAAAGTGCGAATAGGTGTGCTCTGTTTTTGGCTCGTAATCGTAGTAACCAAGCCCTCCAGCAACGACTGCTTCTACGGCACCGTTGTCGTGATTTTGCTTATAAAAAGCTGGCTGTAACGACCAACGTTCGGCGTCGCCTTCGCGGTGATATTGCATGATTCCGCCAAGCGCTTCAGCGTGCTGATAGTTGGGGGCAGTGTGTCTAGCGAATAAGGGGGCAACATTCAGCTCGGCACCGGGTGAGGCACAGCTAGCGCAACCCAAAAGTAGAGTTATGCAGAGGTTGCGTAGAGAAAATCCCATGCCGAGATTGTAGTCTAAGCTAGTGTCAATATCTCGGCTTACCTTAGCGCTAATTACTCTAGCACTCACGAACTCTTGTGGATTACTGTTCGGGCCGAGTTTGCCAAGTATGGACGAGGTTAATCTCGCCAAAATCGCGCAGCACGACGAATGGGAATTACTGAGCGAATGCTTCTTTTTACTTCAAGAAAATTTTGAAGATGGAAGAGGCGAGGTGGCTTCTAAGATAGCGACTTACCCGGAATATCCGCGGCTTGCTCTGCTGCTGCAAGATTTTGAAAGAAGATATCTTCCGCTAGAGGTTTTATTTCGAGATTATGGCAAGCTTGAAAAGGAACAGGCGAGTGCTTTAAGCGCGTTGTTATTAGCTCGGGTTCATTCAGATCGTGACCAACGTATTGCATATGCTAAAAAAGCCGCGGATGCCGAGGAGATTGCGGGTAGCCCGCTATTTGCAATTGCAAAAGTCTTTGAACTGGGCACGCGCGCTGAAGGTGGGGAGGCCTCTGTGGTCAAGAAGTTAGTAGCCCTTCTTGACGACCACCCTGGCTGCGCGGAGGGATGGCGTTTATTGGCGCAATTGGCTCCACTGTATGCCCATAGCGACTACGCTGTTACTGCTGCCCGAATGGAACCTTGGGTTTTAAACAAAGATAGCGCTCTATATAAAGACAGCAAGACTGTCGCCGATAAAGCTGCTGCCGCCAAATTGTTGGAAGTCGGTGAACTTGCCGCGGCACGTACACGTTTGCAAAATATAGACGACGACGTTTTTGTTAAACTGGCCCAAGCATCCGCGTATGCTCGAGATAATAATCCGGTAGAAGCTTTGCTGCTCATTACAGCGGTGATTGAAATGGAACCGGATAATCATGTGGCTATAT
>JAQWRF010000206.1 GCA_029243845.1 Planctomycetota bacterium
GTCATAATTTTAATGAGGATTTCCTCGCTTAGTTATCGCAAGAGTTGTGCCACAGTATTTCTGCCAATATGGCAGTTATTCGCCCTGATAATCTTTAATCTTGCGGTAAAGTGTGCGTTCACCAATGCCAAGCTGGCGAGCGGCAAGCTTGCGATTATCTTTGAAGGCCTCGAGCGTAGCTAGTATCAATTCCTTTTCTACAGATGCCAAGGATTGACCCACGAAATGCTCAATTGCGCTTTCGGCAGTTAGCTCGACAGCAGTTTCAGCATTTACAGAAGCATTCGGAAGGTCCTCAACATTTGCTTGTTCGAGTCCAAAGGGCAAATCATCGACACCAAGGCAGCCATCCGTATCAAACAGCACCATGTTTTCGACTACATTTCTCAACTCGCGAATGTTACCTGGCCAGCTATGCGCCACCAAGTTTGCCAAGGCTAAGCGATCAAAGCTTGGCTCATCTTTGGATTCGCGCGCGGATATCTCTTTGCAAAAATGGTTGGCAAGCAGTGGTATGTCACCGTCACGTTCGCTTAATGGAGGCACATCGATAGTGACTACATTTAACCGATAATACAAGTCTTCGCGAAATTCGCCAGCTGCAACAGCTGCTTCCAGGTTTCGGTTAGTCGCCGCAAGCACACGAATGTCAACCTTGCGCGCCTGATTCCCACCCACAGGTATCACTTCTTTACTTTCAAGAACGCGCAATAATTTAGCCTGTGTCTCAAGCGACATTTCACCGATTTCGTCCAGGAACAAAGTGCCCCCGTCAGCGTACTCGAATTTACCTACTTTGGAATCTTGCGCGCCGGTAAAGGCACCCTTCACATACCCAAACAGCTCACTTTCAATTAGCGATTGGCTTAAAGCAGCGCAATTAACCGCAACAAATTTACGACGTGAGCGGTTAGATAATTGATGCAGAGAATGTGCAACCAACTCCTTGCCCGTACCCGACTCTCCGGATATCAACACTGCAGCCGATGATGGCGCCGCTTGCTTAATGCGTGAAAACAGCTGCTTCATTCCCGGCGAGTTTCCAATCATGCCCTCGAGACCAAAACGCTGATCTAGAGCTTGGTGTAACTCGTCGTTATCTGTCAACAAATGTTGCGCGGCTAGCTGACGTTCGACGCGAGCGCGCAATTCGCGCGCATCAATGGGCTTAATAATATAAGAAACGGCACCCTCTTCCATTGCTGTAACCGCTGTCTCAGCAGAGGCGTAGCCCGTCATCACGAACACCCCGACTTCTGGAGTGCGTTGATTAATGTCACGCAACAAATCTAAGCCAGAGCCATCGCCCAACATTAAATCAGTTATCACGATAGCGAAATCACGAGCACGCACGCGGTCAACCGCAGCCTGAAAGTGGTCGGCGATTTCGACGGTATAGCCACTACGCTGCAAAACAGTTTGAATGACCTCGGCATGCGCCAAATCATCGTCTACTACTAGGATACGGTCTTTAATCATCGGTTGCCGTAGTGAGTGGAAAACGCAAATGTACTTTGCTGCCTGAGCCGGATGAAGATTCAATGGACATTTCGCCACCGTGTGCATCGACTATTCGGCGCACGGTAGCTAATCCTAAGCCCGAGCCTTTAGTCTTAGTCGAATAATAAACATCAAAGCAATGCTCGAGAGTGTCCGGTGCCATTCCTGGGCCGTCATCTACAATATCGACGACTAAAAACGCGCCGTCTTTGCGACTGATCAAACTGATATTGCCGGCAGTGCCCGTAGATTCAATGGCTTGCCGAGCATTGATTATTAAATTCAACAATACTTGTTGTACACGACTCGTATCGATCCATATTTTCGGCAAATTCAAGTCGAGGTAGCTATGCATTTGCACCTGAACGCGCTGCGCCTCAGGCACGGAAAACGCGACTACTTTTTCGATCAAAGCGTTGATGGAAGCGGGCTTAAACTCGAGCGAATCGGTACTTGCGAAACGCAAAAAATCTTCAAGAATATTATTGAGGCGTTCAACCTCATTGCGCAGCACATCTACGGTGCGCAGAGTGCGCCGCGCCTTGGCAGAATCTTCGTCGAGCCAGTCCTCTTGCAGCAATGTTAAATGCAGCCCAATCGTGCTAAGCGGGTTCTTCAACTCATGCGCCAAACCACCAGCCAAACGGGCCAAGGTTTGCGGGTCGACGGCAGGAGCTTTTGAACTTTTGTCGCTGGTCATGAGTTAAGCGCATCGCGCCCATATAGAATAACGACGCCCCAAATTCTTAGCATTGTCTAATTTAGCATTCGACCTTTTCAAGCCAGATGGCATCCAAGCAGCAACAGCATTGTTGGCTAATGGCGACGTTATCGCTCTGCCAACAGACACTGTCGCAGGCTTGGTGGTGGCTGCGGATATAGCTGGCGGAGCCGCTAAATTGTCTGCTTTAAAGGGCTCTAATCGCACGAAAGCCTATAGTTGGCATCTGGGAAGCCTGGCGATGCTGCAGAAGCTGAGTCCTAACTTGCCTGCTGGCATCCACCCTTGGTTACTGGAATCACTGCAACAGCAATGCACCGTTTTGCTGCCGACATCGATGCTTGCTATTTCATCAACAATCGACTGGCCATTCCAGAAAGTGGGCCTGCGTTGGCCGCAAAACATCGACTTCCAAAACGTCGCTAAAGAATATGAGATGCCACTATTGGCGACAAGTGTTAACGACAGCACACAACCGCCCATGGCGGGTGAAAAGTTGATTGAATGGCTCGAGCAAAAGAGGATACCTTACGCGATGCAGCTACTTGACTCCAGCCTCGATGGTAAGGCATCAAGTGTGGTCGACGTTTTCCCAACGCCAAATATCTTGCGTGGCGACCCTACTAAGTCCAAAAACATCGGATTGTCGATGTTGATGCTCTGTACCGGTAACACTTGCCGGTCACCCCTAGCTGCGGAAATCCTTAAGGCCGAAATCGCCTCCTCTTGGCAGGTCTCGCCCGAAAAATTGTCCGACTTCGGCTTTGTCATCGAATCTGCCGGAACCTTTGCTCTCGAAGGCCAAGGCATCAGCGAGAATTCTAAGCGGGTCGCAGACGAAATCGGCCTTGATCTCTCTAGCCATCATGCTCAGTCTCTAGAAACAGCACTCGACAAGCCGTGGGATCTTATTCTGGCAATGAGCGCGAGTCACCTGGCGGCCCTGCCACAGAAATCCCCGGCGGCGTTATTTGACTTGTCTGGCCACGATATTAGCGATCCGATGGGCGGTGATATCGAGCAATACCGCAACACACGCCAGCGCTTACAAGAAGCAGCGCAACTTTGGGTGTCTGAGCTAAGCAGCTGGCCGCAGCGTTAGAGCCACAGATCGACGATCTGCCCCGTAGACGATGCAGCGAACATGTGCTGCTGAAATCCCAGATCGGAGACACGGCGTGCGACTTCGGCCAATAAGCGTAAGTGACCAAGTTTTTGGCTTTTAGGCACTAATATCATCACGATTACCGTGGTTACCGAACCATCGATAGCCTCAAATTCAAGACCGTCTGGCATCACTGCCATGCCAACCATTAGCCCTGGTAAACCATCCACTGCCGAGTGAGGTACCGCTACACCACCTTCCATGCCTGTAGAAGCCGATTTTTCGCGTTGCAGCACGGTTTTCACCGCCTGATTAGTGATGGCTGCACTACAACTATTTGCCTCACAAAGCTGACGGCACAGCGCTTCAATCAACTGCCATTTATCTGCGGCAGCAGGTCGCAGCATAATAGCTTCGGGCTTGAGGTAAGTGGCGACTCGCATCGAAAGTCTAGGATACTTCAAAACACTGATATAGGCTACACTTACGGCCAGAATATTTGGGAAGAAGCGAGAAGCTGATTTCGTCAAAAAACTTCATGGTTGAGCCTTTGTTACTAGTAGCTAAGAGTTTACACTAATGCATCTTGCCTTCGGGCTCACTCCACACGAATAGAGCATATGCTCCCAACAATACTTCTCTCACTCACCTTTCTGTTGCCAGCTGCAGCAGCGCAAAACCCTCAAGACGACATAGCTGTCCCACAGGGAGTCATCCAAGACGAAGGTGATTACTACACACTCGACCTCAGCGAAGTCGACGAAGGTGGGCTTACCCTGCGCCAGTTTGTAAAGATATGCCAAATCAATACTGGGCTTAACTTTACGCTTGATGAGTCGGCATCCGCAAACGTGCGCCAAAAGCTTGACAACAAGAAACTGTTGCTTTATGGCACTAAGCGCATTCACAAAGACGACTTTTATTCGTTCTTCCAAATCATGATGAAGATAAATGGCTTCGTCTGTGTACAGCAAGGTGCGGGTGATTTGGCCGTAGTGGTAATCGTTGAGAACATCGGCGGCAACAACACGACAATAAAAGCTAACGCTCCGTTTGTTAACGAAGAAGACATTCCAAGTTTCGCTGACAAGCCTGGTACTTATATCTACACTGTCGTCGAGCTTAAGTACGCAGATGCCCAAGAGCTAGGAACTTCATTACGCACCACTTTAGGTGCTGGCTCAGGCGACAACAGTGCTTTCATGGCGCTGGGTGGTGAGCAGGCCATTCTAATACAAGGCTATGGTCCTTTCGTTGCTGCTGCTGCGCGCATGATTACAGTTCTTGACTCGAAGCCAGACATTGTGCAGCCTGAATTCAAAAAGGTACGTTTGTTTGAAGCATCCGCCGAAGAGCTTGCAGAAATTCTTTCCGAATTAGTAAATAGCCTGCAGGCGGTGCCGCAGAATGTTAGCGGCAACAACACGCGTGCACGCAGCACTAGTCGTGGCGCTGGGGCAACGTCTACGAGTGGCATTGAAACTACTGTTACAGCCTACTCACAAGACAACTCGCTGTTGATTACAGCCGACCCTGAATTGATGCCGAGCATTCTTGATTTGATTGCGCAACTCGACACCACCGTTGAAGATCCGCAGTCGAATTACCATTTGTACAGTTTGCAGTACTTGGCTGTTGAAGATCTAAATGAAGCCCTGGAACAATTCGTTGATGCTGCTGAGCAAGAAGAAGAGCAGGCGCGGAGCAATACTAGTAACGCGCCGCAGCGCCAAGGCATTGTTGTTGAAGCACACCAGGCAACCAACTCGCTATTGATTATGGCGACCAAGAGTAAGTGGCTAGAACTGAAAGCTCTGCTCGACACTTTGGACCGCCGTCAACCACAGGTGCTTATCCAGACCGCTCTTATTGAGGTGAGCTCCGACTTTTCAAAAGAGATTGGGATTGAGTACGCTAATGTTGAAACGCCTACTGGTGATACGCAAAAAGGTTTTGCCTTTACTTCGGTTGGCATCTCTGCTGGCGATACGATTGGCGAGGCACGTTTGCCGTCACCGACTGCCGCGGGCCTTACTTTCGGCATTTTCGACGGCGAAGATTTAGGGATTCCTTTCATCTTGCAGGCTGCGCAAGCTCGTAACGATTCGAATATCTTGTCAGTACCATCGGTGCTAGTTGCAAACAATCAAAGCGCCACGATCGAATCCTCAGACGAAATTCCATACCAGACATCAAACGCTGTTCAGGGCGCTGTTTCTGCTGATGTAGCGTATGCCGAAGCGGGCATCACCTTGCGTATCTCGCCTTCAATCTCCGCAGAAAAGTATTTACGACTGGGCATCAGTCTCGAAGTCAGCGCGTTCCGCGGCGAGTCGGTCGGCAACCTGCCGCCACCAACCGTTACACGCAAGATTGATACTGTCGTGACTCTCCCAGATGGCGCTACTTTGTGGTTGGGCGGTATTATCCGTAACGACTCAACAGAAAATGACCAAGGTATACCGTACCTGTCAGATATTCCGCTGATTGGCTGGATGTTTGGTTCGAACTCGAAAACAGAAATCAAGACGACCCTATTCTTCTTCTGTACTCCGAGAATCCTTGAAGACTTTGAAGAACTGCAAGACATCTCCGAAAAAGGTAAAGCGCGTGCGGCGGATACTATCGGACTCGGGCGCCTTCGCATGATCGATCCTGAATTCGATCTCGAATATCCTGCCGATATCATTCTGCCGCAAGATGAAGATGAGGATGGCCAGTCCGACACGGCGCACCTTAACTTATCGTCATTCGCTCAGCCGATTTACTCGGCATCAGGCGGTGTGACTGACAACGCTTCCCCCGACTCCGAATAAAGTATTGTGGCTGATCCCGAAATATCGACTGCTCGCCCTACACTACACCAGCTTGTTGTAAAACATACTGGCCTAGACGACAACGATGTCCACAAAATAACGGAACAGGCCATCAGCTCAGGGAAGAGTCTCGATCGTATTTTAATTACACGCGGAGTCGATGATTTAAAAGTACTCTCTGCATTCAGCGAGCACTTAAACATTGAGCTGGTGCCTAAACTAGCGGGCACCAAGGTTCCTGCTCTCTTTGTAGACACTGTGCCACTTGCCTTTGCCCGTGCTCACGATGTTATCGCAATCCGCAAAGACGATGATGGCACTATTGTTGTTGCCTGCGCACACCCTCTTGACTTCCATCCTCAAGACGACTTGGCCGCAATGATTCCAGCTGCGGTGCGCTTCGTCTTGGCCCCGCGCTCGGAAGTGACCGAGTTGATTAACCGCGCTTTCCGCAATCGCTCTGATGGTGTCGATGATGCTCTCGAAGATTTAGCTGAAGACGACATCATGGGCCTTGTGGCAGACCTCGATGAAGGTGAAGACTTGCTCGATGTCGCTAACAAAGCGCCGATTATCAAGCTTGTTAATTCGCTTATTTTTCAGGCGCTTAAGTTACGCGCGTCTGATGTTCACTTCCAGCCGTACACCGACCGAATGCAGGTTCGTTTTCGCATCGACGGCATCTTATACGACATGGAATCCATCCCGAAAAATGCGCAAGATGCTATTACTTCGCGCATTAAAGTCATGGGACAACTTGACATCGCAGAACGCCGCATGCCGCAAGATGGTCGTGCTTCAGTGCGTATTGGTGATGGCGAAGTTGACGTACGTATTTCAGTCGTGCCCACTGCTGAAGGCGAGCGCTGCGTGATGCGCTTGCTCGACAAGTCGGCGCGAGTTTACGAGCTAGACAGCATCGGCCTCGACGAGCAAAACCTTGCCACGCTTAACCATTACGTAAAGTTCCCACACGGAATTATCCTGGTAACCGGCCCTACAGGTTCGGGTAAAACCACAACTTTATATGGCTCCTTGACTGCGATTAGCACCGGCGACAAGAACATCTTAACGATTGAAGACCCCGTTGAATATCAGCTAGATGGCATTTCTCAAGTTCAGGTTAATGCGAAAAAAGGCTTAACTTTTAGCGCTGGCTTACGTTCCTTCTTGCGTCAAGACCCTGATGTCATGATGGTCGGCGAAATCCGCGACGTTGAAACCGCTGAAATCGCTATTAGAGCGGCGATTACCGGCCACCTTGTGTTCTCGACTGTTCACACGAATGACGCGCCAAGCACAGTTACGAGACTCATCGACCTAGGCCTAGAGCCTTACTTAGTCTCTTCGTCATTGGTACTTGTTGTTGCTCAACGCCTAGTGCGTTGCTTGTGCGATTCCTGTCACGAATGGGTTGTACCGGATGAACATCAACTCGCCCAATTGCGTGCGATTGGCATTAACGCGAGCCAGCTGAAGGATGGCAAAATGGCTGTCGCCAACGGATGCACAGAATGTTTTCACTCTGGCTTTTCCGGACGGACGGCGCTTTATGAATTGATGCCAATGACGGATACCTTACGCGAGTTGGTCATGGACAACGTTTCGGCAACAGTGCTCAAGCGCGCTGCCGTTGAAGGTGGTATGCGAACCTTGCGCTCCGATGGCAACCTCAAAGTGATTGACGGTATCACGTCTCCAGACGAAGTATTAAGAGTTACCCAACTCGATCTGACATAATGCCGATTTACGAGTGGAAAGGTTTTGATGCCACGGGGAAAAAGGCAAGCGGCATCATCGACGCCGACTCCGAGCGTGATGCTCGTACCAAGTGCAAGCGCAGCGGAAATTTAGTGACCCATGTGGTCGAGACAAGAGGTGGTAAAAAGGTAAAGTCTGGCAGCGAGAAAAAGGGCAAACCGGCAAAGCAGTCTAAATTGCAAAAGCGCCTAGATGCCGCGCGCGGACGTGGCGCAGGAGCGCCGCGCTCTAACGCCAAGACGGAAGATGTTGCTACTTTCACTCGGCAACTCGCGACTCTAACTAAAGCAGGTATCCCTATCACCGAAGCGCTGCGCGCTATTATTGAACAAACGGAGAACAAGCGTTTGTCGATTTTGTTCCGCGATATTCGCGAGCGTATTTCACAGGGCTCACCACTTGCCGATGCTATCGCAGCTCATCCTGATTATTTTGACGAGCTTAATGTATCCATGGTTCGCGCCGGTGAAGCTTCAGGTCACCTCGATGAAGTGCTGATGAAAATGTCTAACTTCATGCAAGAGCAGGCGCGAGTCCGCAACAAAGTTTCTGCGGCAATGACTTACCCAATGGTGATGTTGGCTGTCGGCTTATTGGTGGTTGCCCTATTGATTGGCTTTGTAGTGCCAAAGATTACGGTGATGCTGGCCAACCAGGGCACAGA
>JAQWRF010000212.1 GCA_029243845.1 Planctomycetota bacterium
TTGGACATCATTGTCGATCACGTCGGCGCAGACACCTTGCCATTGGGCGTATGGGCTCTAGGAAAAGGAGGTAGATTGGTTACTTGCGGGGTCACTAGCGGAGCTCAAATGGAGCTGAATCTCGCACCGATTTTTTTCAAATCTCTCAGTATTTTAGGCAGCACCATGGGTGGTCTTGGCGAGATGCATCAAGTCGCCAAGCTGGTATTCGACAATAAGCTATCGCCGATCATCGACAGTGAATTTAGCATCGATGACATTCAGACTGCGCATCGCAAAGTGGCTGAGCGTGACGTGTTCGGAAAGGTGATGATTTGTCTTTAACTTACACCTTAACTTTCGAAGATTGGGTTGAGTTCACTTTAGACACTCACCAACGCGTGCCGCAGATGCGCCGCATCCGCACCTTCAGCCACTATGCCATCGGCACGGTTTACGCCATTTTTGGCTTAATGGTGATGCTCAAATACGACGAAATGTCATACGGCATCTCGTTTTTATTCTTAAGCTTGGCGTGGTTTGTCCTTTTTCCGAAATATCACAAGCGGCGTACCATTAAGTATTTACAAAAGATATTAAAGGATGGAAGCGGCGACATGCTTGCTGCGCATACACTCGATTATGACCAAAGTGGCATTCATATACAGCGTGATGGCCAGTCCTCAAAAATAGAATGGACTAGTTTTCAAGATTTAATAGTAACGGAGCAGCGAGTTTATCTTAAGCTAGAGCCAACGCAGGGGCTAATCGTCCCGCGCAACATCGTGGGTAGCGAACAATTTGTCGAAGCCTGCAAAATACACATTACAGCATCATGAAAACAATACTCATTAGCTCTTTAGCACTAATGTTGCCTGCAAATCTGTGGGCTCAAGATTCGTCTCAAGAGGCAACGGCGCAAGAAGAGGTGCCGACTGTTCTTGAAGCAGAAACAGAAATTCCGTTTCCCGTTTACATAGATATTGCAAAAGGCGAGCGCCAACATTTAGTCGGCACCGGCGTGCGTGAGAAATTTTGGATTGACGTTTACGGCTTTGGCGTTTACGTCGACAAGTCGAGTGCTGCGCCAATCATGAGAGCGGCGTTTGAGAAAGCTTCCGCAGCTGAAGACGACGATGCTGCTATAGCTATTATTGATGCTGCTTTGTTGAATAACGCCTTCAATAAAACGATGCGCTGGGTGATGGCCCGCGACGTTGAGGGCGAAGACATCGCCGAGGCTTTCGACGATAGCTTGGGGCCGGATATTAATAAACTCTATGCCAAAGACGAAAAGAACCTCGCGATATCTTTAAAAGCTATGGCGCAGCTACGTGCATGGTTCGAGGTGACTAACTTGGTCGAAGGCGATGAATTACTGTTCATCTGGAAAGGAAACGAATTAGACTCGATTGTTAATGGCAAGTCGCTTGGAGTGATCGACAACTATGGCGTATGCTACGCGATGTTCCATTTGTTCCTTAACGAAGATGACCCCATCGACGATGACGCCTATGAGGCAACAATCGCGGCATTAAAGCTAATGGCCTATCCAGAGCGAGCCTTTAAAGAGGAGTAAAAACAATATCATGTCAGAAAACGAACGCAGAAATAACGATCGTCACGAATACGTGGCTCCTACCGCAATGATGCTTGCCGCCGGCAGCCTCGAAGGTGAAACCGTCAACGCCAGCGAGCACGGGTTGCTTATCCGCGCTACGGGCAATATATCGGTAGTAGTCAAAATCAAAGACAAGGAATACCGCGGACGCCTGGTGCGCGCCGAGCCGATGGTTGATGGCGGCACTTATTACGCCTTAGATCTCGATGACAGCTTCGAGCAGTAATCGAGCGCGCGGTTAGAATATAGGCATGACAACTTTCGTCCTGACCGCGTTTGCTTTTGTCGTCATTGTGACGGCGATGTCCGTGGGCGTATGGGTCTCCGGTAAAAACCTAGCGGGTTCTTGCGGTGGCAAAACTCCAGACGAAGCCGATTTGTTGGGCGAGTGTGTGTGTGCGCGTAAAGATGCCGATATTTGCGCATCAGATGACGGTAACGAGTTAGTGATGCTTGCCGAATTAGGTAATCCTAAACGCCAACTGCACAACGCTAGCCAGTCGGCAAAACTGTCGCAAGCTCGATCAATCGAGGTTTAGCTCTTCAGGAAATCCGCTTGACTGAGAAGTGATGAATGCACTCTCGCTGATGCGTGTAATAAAATAGGCTTCGACATCTGCGGTGCGTTCTATCAACTCAAGCCCCGCATCAGCGCCAAGCACCATGCACGCGGTGGCCATGGCATCGGCAATGGTGCAGTTCTGCGCCACAATGCTAACCGATGCTAGGTTATGAGTAATGGGGCGTCCAGTAGTAGGGTCCATGGTGTGTGACACGAGTTCGCCGTCGACGATTCTCATATTGCGGTAGTCGCCGCTGGTGGCAATCGCGCCGCTAGTTAATTCGATAACTCGCGCGTAATTTTTTGCGTTAGGAGAATCAATAGCGAGTCGCCACGGACGTTGCTTCCCAGAATTCCCTCGCACTCTTACCTCGCCGCCTACTTCAATCATGTAGTTGCTCACACCGCTAGCCTCTAATGCTGATGCAACGTTGTCGGCACCAAAGCCCTTGGCAATCGCCGACAAATCAATTTCTAATTCTGTGATATCTTTGCCCACAAAGAACGAGTCGTTGCTTAATTGAAGGTGCTGCCATCCGCAAATTTTCATGGCAGAGGCAATCGCAGCGTCCGTAGGAGCGGATGGGCTCTCTGTCTCAGGACCGAAGCCCCACATATTTACCAATGGCATAACGGTAGGGTCGAAAGCGCCATTTGTTTGTTTGGCGATATCAAGGGCAACTGAAATCACATAAAAGCTAGGGGCGGAAACTGTGATTCCTGTGGACGACTTGCTGAAGCGCGAAATCTCGGAATCGGGCTTGTAGGTTGACATCGCTTGATCGACTTCATCGAGTGCCTTAGAAATTACGGCGTTTAATTGCGGTGCAATGGTCGCGTCACTCACGCAGCTTACATGCCAGCTAGTTCCCATAACTAAACCCTGGTATTGATGCTGGCTCGTGACTTCTTTCTGCGAGCAAGAGGCCAGAAAGACTAGAGCGATGAAGGTGCTAATTAATTTGTTCAAGGTCACGAATCCAGATGTTGCGGTAGCTTACGGCGTTGCCATGGTCCTGCAATCGCAGCGGTAAGCGATCGGGGTGTAGTGTAGCAGTGGCGAGAGCACGCCAGCGGGTCGGCCCGTATAACTCGCGTTCGGCATGGATCTTAATCCCATTATGGATCACAGTAATCTTTGGTGGCGAATCGAATGCGCCATCTTCGTTGAACCGCGGACGCGTAAAGAAAATATCGTAGCTTTGCCATTCATTAGCTGGCTTTGATGCATTTAATAACGGCGGGAATTGTCCGTAAATGGCGCCGCAAGTACCGTC
>JAQWRF010000213.1 GCA_029243845.1 Planctomycetota bacterium
GTTGCCGTATTCAAAATCATAATAGTACTCAGGATCTGGCAACTGCATGTAATCGTAGTAATGCCGAGCATCTTGCTCGTGATTACCTAGTACCGGATAAATCGGCACGCGCGATAAGAGTGGGTCCATGCTAGGAAAAAACTCGTCGCGCCAATCACCGATGTTAGTGCCGGTGCCGACAAGGTCACCCGGATGCAAAACAAAGTGCGGGCGCATACCCCATGCCATGTTAGCTATTTGGCCTGACACACTTGGATTATCTTGGGTATCACTAATCACGGCAAAGGCAAAAGGTACATCTTCTTCAACCGCGGATTGGAAGGTCAAAATAGGACTGGTTAAAACCTGGCCTTCGACGTCGACCGATTCAACCTGATAAAAATATCCGGACCCCGGCTCGAGCCCACCAAGAGTAACAGCGTGAATGAGTCCATCATCGTCGCCATCTATTTTATGTGGCAAACTAAGGTTCTCTTCTTCACCCAACACATGATCACCCCAGTGCACCGTTGTCGTTGCCGGACGCGAGGTTTCCCAGGTGATGACCATCGACTGCTGAGTGCCGTATTGCAAGAAAGGCTTCACCTTCATAGTGAAGTATGGGTCGAGCGGAATTTGCGGGGCTGCCAGAGTCAAATCGGAATTGTGCCCGAAGTCTTCCATGACCCATTTAGCCGAAGCCGTCTGATCGTAAATGGTTAGCTCTCGAATACGGCCGTGGTGCAAGATATCTTCATTATCATCTTTATAGGCACCGATTACTACCGGAGCAGCATTCGGATAGAGTACGTCGCCGCTTTGGGCCTTAGTGCTACTCTCTAATTTTCCATTTACATAAAGGCAAAGTAGCTCTCCATCGTAAGTCGCAGTCACGTGATACATGCGACCTATTTGATAAGCAGTGGTCCCGCGTAAATAAGTAAGCACGCCATCGCCATCATCGGCGCCTTCAGTGGCCAAGCCAATATAAAAACTCTTAGTATCATAGCCTAAGACAATGCCTTGCTCGGAATCGCCATTGTCTTGGATAGCCGAAAACACACCGCCATAACTTTTAGGAGTGTTCACCGACACCCATGTCGAAATAGTGAAATGTTTCTTGGGCAAAAACGCACCGAGCTCGGCGATGTCTTTCGCTACTACCATTCGGTCATCAATGCCATCAAACATTAATGCTCCACCACTTGGACCAGGCGTTGCCAGCGGTGCGCCACTCACTCGTGGATCAGGTCCAAGCCTAGCAGACAACTTACTGCCGTGTAATTCGGCGGAACTTAAACGCCAAGACATAAGAGGATCGGGGCCTCCATGCGCACACAGCAAAGGTAAAAAATATAGAAGTGAGGTTATCGACACTTCTACATTGTAGGCTAACGGTCGCCGCTTTTGCGCATCGGCGCACCACCGCTCGTGCCAGTGTTTGAGCTCGTAGCCCCGCTAACCGAGCTAGATGAACCGCCGATTTTCGAGCGACCACTGCCGAGGATTTCAATTGCACCACTATCAGCCAGTTCTTTAAACGGCGGATGCTCGGCGGCTTTATCGCTAACTTTAGCAGTGGCTCCTAGGCCAAGAAAG
>JAQWRF010000225.1 GCA_029243845.1 Planctomycetota bacterium
TGTGTCGCTAGGAACTGATCGACCTTGGGTGTACGCACCATATTAAATAAATCTTCTTCTCTGAGGTTTGCCTGTTGCAAAGCGCTCTGCGGGAAATAAAGTTTACCTGCGGCGAGGTGCTGTGGTAAATCAATCAACAGCTTGGTGATGACCAAGCCCAAGCCCAACCGTTCGGCAGCCGGCAAGGCCTCGGCGTCGCGGCGTTCCGCGAGCGACAAAGTACAGCACGCTATTATCGAAACGCGTGGATGCAGAAAGGCCAAGAGCTCACCGCGGTTGATGGGGCGCTCCGGGAGCTGTTCTGGGAAGTACTTTAAAATCTTGCGTAAATCAGCATGCGGTATTTCACCTGAAGTAGTCGATGCCCACAATGCCAGGAGCAACGGCCCATCAGGCCGTCCGCGCAGCATCTGTTCGAAGGAGTCGTGGAACTCAGCGGTGGGGCTATTGGCCGGCCCCAGGGCGACGGCAATAATCGGGTCGAGGGCGCGCAACAAACCACGTGGCATCAAAATTGGCCCAGGATAGAGGTCGCCACACACAGTTTTTGCTTGTTCTGAGGCGAAACGTCTTGAATGTCGGAAGTCCATCGGTAATGATTTGGGTTGAAGGCCGTGAACACCACCCCTCCCAACTCTGATTCTAATGTCTCCAGCTCTCAATCAACAGAGCCGGCTGAAGCAACTCTTGCTACGCACGATATTAAAAACTTGTTGGGTACCGTCATCGGTCACGCCGATTTACAGTTGCTGTACCTTGCCGGCGAGCAGCCCGCACCGATTCACCAGCTCGAAACCTCGCTAGAGTCGATTCGACTGTCAGCGTCCCATGCTATTACTTTGTGCGAGGAGATGCTCGCGCTTGCGGATGGGCGCCCTCCAGTGCTGGTGCCGCTGTCGATTGACGAGGCCGTCCGCGAAGCCGCTGAAATATTCTCTGCGCGCGTGGCCTTCGCCATTGAGGTCGAAATCGAAGGTAATGGCGCATTAGAGGTGAATGCTAATCGCACTGATTTACAACGGGCCCTGCTTAATTTGATGTGGAATGCCTTTGAGGCGATGGACGGCAGAGATAACCCTCATTTGATGATTCGTTGGGGTGAAACTTCTGATGGTCCGTGGATCGAAGTGGTCGATAATGGGCCTGGCCTGCCAGAGGGCCACCTTTCGGATTTGACAGAACCTTTTAAGTCGTCGAAAGGCGATGAAGGTAAGGTTCGCGGCCTTGGCTTACATTCAGTGGCACGTGTGATGCGGCGCTGCAATGGTCGGCTTTTAGGGTTCAATAGAAAAAGCGGAACGGGTGCTATATTGCGCATGGAGTTCGTTCTTGCGCGAGAGATAGCGGTAGAATATTGCGCACGCAATTCGCGTGACGCCGCGGACAAAAATTCACAGCAAGATGGCATCTACACAAGAAATCCCACTGCAACAGGTTGATGACGTTGTAATTCGCTTCGCCGGAGATTCTGGCGATGGTATGCAACTCACCGGTAATCAATTCACGAACACTTCGGCGTTGTTGGGTAACGATATCGCAACATTTCCTGACTACCCGGCCGAAATTCGCGCTCCCATCGGTACGCTTTCCGGAGTATCTGGTTTTCAAGTGCGCTTTTCATCGGACGATATTCACACTCCTGGTGATCAGCCAGATGTGCTGGTTGCAATGAATCCCGCGGCGCTAAAAGTTAATTTAGCTGACCTTAAAGAGGGTGGTACCTTGATTGTTAACACCGGCAACTTCGGTGCGCGTGATTTAGCTAAGGCCCATTACGATTCGAACCCTCTCGACGACGAGACTCTTAAAGACAAATATAACTATATTGCGATTGACTTGAATCAGTCGACGCTCGATGCTGTAGCGGATTGTGGCTTGACGAATAAGCAGGCCCTGCGTAGTAAAAACTTGTTGGCCTTGGGCATGCTTTATTATGCTTATGCGCGTCCGTTTGAGACGACTGAGAAATGGCTCGAAGCTAAGTTCGCTAACAAGCCAGAAGTTCTTGACGCCAACCTCAAAGCGTTGCATGCGGGTGCATTAATCGCTGAAAATTCCGAGTTTTTCGGAGTGAAGTACGAAGTGGGCTCCGCTCCACTCACTCCAGGTAAATACCGCAACATGGGCGGCAATGCCGCATTGGCCATGGGCTTAGTGGCTGGCGTAAAGTTGGCCGGCTTAAAGCTGTTTTACGGTTCTTACCCCATTACTCCGGCGTCCGATGTATTGCATGCTTTGGCCGGTTATAAAAATTATGGTGTAACGACCTTTCAGGGCGAAGATGAAATTGCTGCGGTATGTTCGGCAATTGGTGCGAGCTGGGCTGGCACGCTTGGCGCAACCGGTACTTCCGGTCCGGGTCTTGCATTGAAAGGCGAGGCACTTGGTCTTTCTGTAATGATTGAGCAACCACTTATCGTGGTCGACGTACAACGCGCGGGGCCGTCCACGGGCATGCCAACCAAGACTGAACAGGCTGACTTGAACCAAGCTATTTTCGGTCGTAACGGCGAAACGCCATTACCAGTGGTGTCTTGCTCTTCACCAGGCGATTGTTTTGAGGCCGCGATTGAAGCAGTACGTATTGCAGTGACCTACATGACCCCAGTGATATTGTTGTCCGATGGCTATATCGGTAACGGTGCCGAACCGTTCTTGGTACCTGATGCTTCTAGCTTACCGAAAATTCCTCACCAATTTTCTCAAGAGGGGGACACACGCCAACCCTTCGAGCGCGACCCTGAAACCTTAGCCCGTCCATGGATTAAACCAGGTACGCCTGGCCTTGAGCATCGTGTGGGTGGTCTTGAGAAAGAAGAGAATTCCGGCAACGTCTCGTACGATGCGGAAAACCACGAGCGTATGACTTTGTTGCGCGAGCAAAAAGTAAATGGTGTCGCAAAAAGTTACGCGCCACTTAAAATATTCGGAGAAGATCACGGCGATGTCTTGGTGCTTGGTTGGGGGTCTACTTACGGCGCCATTCGTGGTGCTGTTGAGCGTTGCCATGCCGATGGTCAAAGCATTTCGCAGGTGCACTTACGCAATATGTGGCCGCTACCTCTCGACCTTCAAGATATTATGAAGAAGTTTGACAAGGTCGTCATTCCCGAGCTCAACCGCGGGCAACTCAACCGCATTATCCGTGCCGAATACTTGGTCGACACCATCTCATTGCCAAAGATTCAAGGTAAGCCATATGGCGGAGCTGAATTGTTTGGCCTCTTCCAAGACATCCTCAACGATTAATTAATCATGTCAACAGTAACTGAATATAAGAAAAAGGACTTCGTCTCGGATCAAGAAGTACGTTGGTGCCCCGGATGTGGTGACTATGCCATTCTTGCCAGTGTGCAACAAGTTTTTGCTGGGCTTGGTGTTGCGAAAGAGAATTTCGCGGTCATTTCAGGCATCGGTTGTTCAAGCCGGTTCCCGTACTACATGAATACTTATGGTTTTCATACCATTCATGGTCGTGCGCCAGCTGTTGCTTCCGGAGTAAAAATTGCTAATCCCGAACTCGATGTCTGGGTGATCACTGGCGACGGAGATGCTTTGTCGATTGGTGGTAATCATTTGATTCACGCGATGCGTCGCAACTTAAACATCAAGGTTCTGTTGTTTAACAACCGGATTTACGGTTTAACAAAAGGGCAGTATTCGCCGACTACTTCGCCGGGTAAGGTCACGGGATCATCGCCATACGGTTCGCTTGACCAGCCATTCAACCCGATTGCCGTTGCGCTCGGTGCCAATGCGTCTTTTGTAGCGCGCACCGCCGACACCCAGCCTAAGCATATGAAAGAAATATTTGCTGCGGCTCACGCGCATAAGGGCTTTGCTTTTGTTGAGATCTTACAGAACTGTGTTATTTTCAATGACAAAGTGTTTGACCATATCGTTGAACGTTCCATCCGGGACGACCGTCAAGTCGATTTGCGTGACGGCCAGCCGATGGTTTATGGTAAAGAGCTCGATAAGGGTGTACGCTTTTCTGGCAATAGCCTCGAAGTATGTAAAGCCTCTGAAGCTTCTAGCTGGAATGCCAGCGAAGCGACTAGTGCAGATGCGATGCGTATTTGCCAAGGAAGCGAGCTCGAGGATATTCCGGTGCCGATGGGTATTTTTAAAGCTATCGAGCGCCCGGTCCTCGAAGAGGATATTCACAAGCAGGTTGCGGCAGCCACCGAAAACCTTGGTGAAGGTACTCTCGAATCGCTGTTAGATTCCGGCGAGACGTGGAACATCGACTAGTCGCTGCGGTAGCAAATCACTAGCGCTTGGATGTGTGCATTTTTTATCACACATCCAAGCGCTTAGTATTTGGCCGACTGAGTAAGCGGTAGTCATACCGTGTCCGGCTAAGCCAGTTGCCCAGAACAAATTGCCTTTATGCGGATCTGGCCCAACTATAGAATTGTGGTCGGGGCTGAAAGTACGTAACCCAGACCAAAGGTGCTTGGGTTGAATATCGCTGAGTCCGGGTAGCCAGTGGCCCGTTTTAGCGGCTATATATTCGATAATGTTAGGGTCGATGTTTTCGCCGTAACGCGGATCCACTAATTCGTGATCGCAAGCCGAGATTAGCAAGCCACCGCTTTCCGGGCGGAAGTAAAACTCATTATCGCCCGTGCACCACACTACGGGTAGCTGCTGACCAATATGCTCGAGAGGGCTACTCACCATCAAGTGTCTGCGGCGCGGGCTAAATGGCTGGTTAAGGCCAGTGTCGCTGCAAAGGTGATTCGCCCATCCGCCATTCGCAACGACGACTTGTTGCGCGTTAATGATTTCATCGCCGCAGCGCACACCACACGCGCCGTCATTGTTGTAAATAATTTCATCGACTTTGCAATGAGTACGCACCGTTTGCCCTTTTAGAAAGGCCTGCAATAAACCGTGAATATCAAGAGTACCTTCATCGGCGAAATGCCAGACATCAACATCAGCATCGAGAAAATCGGGGTAGTGTGCACGAATTTCAGCTACAGAACTGGCGGCTGCGGACGGCATCCTGTTTTGCGCATTACTGTGCTTGTCGGCGGTGACAAATAAACCGACGGTATCGATGAGTGGTTGTTCGGCAAATGAGGCGGGGGCGCTGCGGTAAAACTCGGCAGATTCTCTCGCCATGCGCTGCAGCGCAGGCTGCTCGATGGCAGTGCGTAAAATGGCGGCGTTGCGAGAAGTGGAGTGCATGCCCGCCTGTGCACCTTGCTCGAGAATCAAGATGTCGCTCACGCCGGCCTGGCGCAATGCCCAAGCGGTGGATGCGCCCGCGATTCCGGCGCCGATGATAATTACTTGA
>JAQWRF010000110.1 GCA_029243845.1 Planctomycetota bacterium
GAGCACCAAAAACATCACGGTTAACACAAGGTTTATGAGAAAGGTTGTTGTATTCACAGCCGACAAGATAACATCTCTCATGCGTAAATTCACCATTACCCTGCTCTCATTTCTGCTGTTCACAGCAGGCTTTACGTCCGCTCAGGTAGCCGACGAACTCAGCGCTCCATTTGTCGTCAGCAACGTGCAGGTATGGCAAGAAGGCGGTTCTTTCATCGATCAACACCTCATCGTTCTAGGCAAAGAAAACATCAGGTTCATTGATTCTGAAAGCTCGCTTGAAGACTGGGCACACCTTCCGCAAATTGACGGCAACGGTTACCTTTACCCCGGCATGGTCAACGCTTCTTTCAGTGAAAATCGTGGCGAACCCGCAACGAATACTTTCGCCTCTGAGCAATCTGACCCGACACAAGGACCCATCACACGCATGGAGCTCGGTGACCAGCAAGCCTATGTCGCTCATGCGCGCATTGCTGACCATTGTGATTGGAAAAGCGACGGGCAGCAGCAATGGCGAGAACTCGGTTTTAGCTCTGCATACCTAACTCCGAACAAAGGCATTCTGCAAGGCAAGGCCGCTCACATCGCTTTAGACGGACGCGACCTATCCCACGCCATTATTGAGGCGAGTGGCCTAGAATTTGCCTCGTTGCGCAGCGGCACTGGCGGCTATCCCGGCACACCAATGTCTGCTCTAGCAGTACTACGGCAAATATTTCTACTGCAAAACTCAAACGAGTCCTACCCTGCCATAAATATTGGCGACACCATTGTGGTCCGCGCCAACAGCTCGCGCGAAATAGAGAACTTCTTAGATTTGCAGCGCGACTATGACACTCAACAGCGCACTTGGGTTATTTACGGTGGGCGTGATGCACATTTACATAGCGATCGTCTGCTCAAACAACGCGTTGCGGTGCTGTACCAAATCAATTTTGACGAGGCGCCAGCCACTGAAGAAGATTTAGAATTAGACAATGAAGATCGCGAATATTGGCGCCAACCCTTGGCTCAGCGTAATGAACAACGCCGTCTTCATCAGAAGCAGGTTAACGGATTTATAGAACTGCGCAACAGCGGTGTTTGGTGTGGTCTACTGCCAACAAACGATAGCGACGATTTCACCGAGCGCTGCCAACAACTCATCGACGCTGGGCTAACCGCTGATGAATTGCGCTTAGCAATGTCGAGTGATGTTTTAGATATCATTCAATCCTACAGCACTTTAAGCGACTACATGCTGTGTGCTGAGCCATTCGGAGATTCGATGCAATCACCAACATGGATGTTCAGCAACGGTATGGCATTCCGCTTATCGGATGATGACAAGAAAGATTCCGATGACGACTTTGACAACACTATGTTTGATGGTGGCTGGCACTTGACGTCCGAAACCCAAATGGGAACCCGCGAATTCGGCATTACCGTGTCTAGCTCTGACAACAGCGTACATAGCTTTCAGCTTGAAGATCGCAGTCAAACCCTAGACTGCAGCGACGTTAAGTTCAGCAACGGCAAGCTTAGTTTCATTTTCTACGTAGAAGAAATGGACCTCAACATCACTACTACCGTCTCCATTAAAGATGACAAATTAAGTGGTAAGCTAAATACCTCGTTCGGTGACATTGATGTAAGGGGCGAAAGATTATCTGATAAAGTCGAAGTTGAAACGAAAGATGATGACGAAGATGATGAGGCCAGCGACGAGGAACTTGCTGTCGGTCATCCGCAATACCCTACTGATAGTGATGACTTCCGTCGTCCGCATAGCGACTGGGCCGCCAATGGTGCGACCACTTTGTTTTTCAGGGGCGCCACGCTCTACCGCATGGACGGTAGCTCACCCGCCATTTCTAATTTACTTACTGTGAAGGGAAAAATTGTAGGAATCGGCAACGATGTCGTCGCGCCGAATGATGCGACAATAATTGACGCTAGCGGGTGGCACATTATGCCTGGCATCATCGACGCCCACTCGCACCTAGCGCTTGACTCGATTAACGAGGGCAAGGTTGCTATTTCTGCTGAATGTCGCATTGGTGATATGATTCGCCCGCAAGATGTTGGTATTTGGCGTGCTGCGGCTGGTGGCACCACGGTAGTGCAATCACTGCATGGTTCAGCTAACCCTATCGGTGGCCAGGCTGCAACGTGGGAGCTTAATTACTGGGAACCTTCGATTAATGATTTGCTAATAGAAGATGCCGCGCAGAACATTAAGTTTGCGCTCGGCGAAAATGTAAAGCAATCCAATTGGGCAAGTGCGTGGGGCAAAAGATTCCCGAACACGCGAGTCGGTGTTGATGCCGTTTATCGTCGCGCATTCATGGCCGCTCAAGATTACCGCCTGCAACGCGAGTTAGCCGAGCAAGGTCGCTGGCCTGATTTCGTTGAAGATGTGCGCTTAGAAGTCCTGGCTGACATCCTCGACAACAAAATTCACATTCAATGTCACTCGTATCGCGCCGACGAGTTGCTGATGTTCTTAAAGGTTTGCGCTGACTTTGGTATTGAACGCCCGACATTCCAGCACGTTCTTGAAGGCTATAAAGTTGCCAACGAAATCGCTGCGGCAGGTGCAATGGCATCGACCTTCTCTGACTGGTGGGCTTATAAGTATGAGGTAAAGGATGCCATCCCATGGAACGTTGAGATCTTACACAAAGCTGGGGTCATCGTTTCCATCAACTCCGACTCAGATGAAATGATTCGCCGTCTTAACACCGAAGCTGCAAAGGCGATGCTTTACGGTGGGTTAAGCTACGAAGACGCGATGGCTACTTGCACGACTAACAGTGCAAAGCAATTGCGTTTGGCAGACCGCTTGGGCAGCATTGAAGTAGGCAAGTACGCTTCCTTAAGTGTGTTCGACAAGCACCCCTTAAGCAATTACGCGCGTTGTGTACTTACCCTTTCGCAGGGCAATGTACTTTATGAACAACCACAAAGCATGGATTCGCGTTGGGTTGAATATGCTCAACAAAGCCGTGAATTTGCCAAACAGCATGCAAGCTTGGTTGAGATGGATGACAACCTCATGCAAATAGACGCAGAGCTTATGTCGAAATTCACCAAACTGGGCGACGGCAAAAGCTACTACATACAAAACGCCAATATTCATGCCGTCAGCGAGAAAGCATTCAGTGGCAGCCTGCTTATTGAAAACGGGATCATCAAGAAAATCTACCGCGGCCGCAGCACTCCGCCGATGCGAGCTAACCTTGAGATAGTTGACGCGAACGGCAAAGACCTTTACCCCGGCTTCATCAACTCACTTGATCGTACAGGACTGGTTGAAATCGAATCGTTACGCGCTAGCGACGACACCGTCGAAATTGGCGATGATCAAGCAGACCTGACCGTTGAGGTCGCCATCCACGCAGACTCAGCACACCACAACATTACGCGCATGACTGGCGTTTCATATGTGCTAACCCAACCGGGCAGAGGACGCATCCGCGGCCAAGGAGCTTTTATTCAATTAGCCGGCACCACTACCGCCGATATGATTATTAAAAGACATGGATTGTTTATTAATTTCCCACGCAGTGCCCGATTCGAACAGAAAGATGGGCCTACAGAAAATGACAACGTCGAAGAGCTTAATAACTGGATTGAGTTGACCAAAGAGTATGCTAGCATCGAGATGCATGCGCAGCGGGACTCGAAGCTAAAAGCGTTAATGCCCTACTTTATCGACAAGCAACAGATTTTCTTAGTAGCTGACTCGGCGGCAACCATAATGGCGGCGCGCGACTGGGTGGCGAAGCATGATTTAAATGTTGTTTATGTGTCGGCGAAAAAATCTTACCAAGTTGCTGGCTATCTCGGGGCGGACAACGCAAGCATCATTACCGGCCCGGTTCACTCGCTACCTACCGGGTCTGCAGAGTCGGCTTTTGACTATCCATACCGTTCACCATCACTGCTAACTGCGGCCGGATGTCGTGTGGCGCTATATACCAACGATATTAACGTCACACGCAATCTTCCTTTCCAGGCTGCCACTGCCGCGGCATGGAGCGTCGATAGCAGTTTCGACGCACTGCGCAGCATCACATTAGGTGCCGCAGAAGTTTTACAGCTTGACTCATACATCGGAAGTATTGAAGTCGGGAAAGTGGCTAGCTTCTTTATCTGTGACGGTGACCCCCTCGAAAACGGTGTCCCCATCGAAAGACTTTTCATTGGCGGTAGCGAAGTAGACATTGTTTCTCATCAATCTCAGCTGCGCAACCGCTATCTAAAACGTCTGCGCTAGACTAGAATATTAGGCCGTGGAACAAGCACAAAAACTCATTCGCATCCCATCCGACATTGGAGCCGACGCCGCCAAGCGCGGTCTAAGTCACATGGCTAGCTCAATGTCGGGCTCATCGATATTGCGTATTGGTCAAGAAATCCGCAATATGGTTGACCGCGGAGATGACGTCGCGAATTTAACGATCGGCGATTTTTCACCGAAACAGTTTCCGATACCTGATGTTTTCCGAGGATATCTAAACGACGCGGTAAATGACGGCCATACAAACTACCCGCCAAGCGCCGGCACTGCTGACTTGCGTGCTGCTGTAAAAGAATATTTTATGCGCAACCACAATCTTGACTACCCGATTGACGGGATAGCCATTGTGTCAGGCGGGCGCCCTTCTCTGTATGCTACTTATCAATTGTTGGTGGATCCTGGCGAGTTGGTACTGTTTCCTGTTCCGTCATGGAATAACCACAACTACGGCGATACTTGCCAAGTCAAAGTTCGGGGGATTCAAACGCGGCGTGAAGACTCATTCCAACCGACTGTCGCCCTGCTAAAACCGCATGCTAAAGATGCGCGCCTGATTGTGCTGAACACCCCGCAGAACCCTTCAGGCGGCGTAATGCCCGAAAAAGATTTACGCGAGTTCGGCGAATTCTTGGTTGAAGAGAACGATCGTCGCAAAGAAGCTGGCGAAAAACCACTGTACTTGCTGTTCGATCAAATCTATTCATTGCTAACGTTCGACAATCATCAGCACTTTTCTCCGGTGCAATTGGTGCCTGAATGCGCGCCATATGTAATCCATTGCGATGGTATTTCGAAAAGCTTTGCAGCGACTGGACTGCGCTGTGGATGGTTTGTTGCTCCACCGGCAATTACTAAAAAGCTGGTTGCGCTTGGCACCCACCTTGGCACCTGGGCGCC
>JAQWRF010000242.1 GCA_029243845.1 Planctomycetota bacterium
AAGACATAGCGCACAAGTAGCGAGGTCGGCACATCTTCAATGAGCTCCACGCGAATACCGGTAATCCCACAATTATAAAACCATCCGGGAACATCCTTGTCGGGGCCGCTCTCCACCTTTTGATTCCATGGAGAGCCACCATCGGTGTAATGGACTTGCGCTTGACTGTAACCAGATAAAACAATTACAGCAGAGCACGCGACTAAGGTTTTCAACAATGATTTCATTAGCGACGATTGTAGCACAAAGACACTATTTCTTAAGATAGAGCTGTTATTCTTAGTAAATGCGAGCCATTAGCTGGAATGTAAACTCACTACGCACACGCTTCGAACGTGTAGCTGCTGTAATGGATAGGCATCAACCCGACTTAATTTGTCTTCAGGAGACCAAAGTCACCGATGATGATTTTCCGCATGATGCCATCGAAGAACTCGGTTACATCGCCGAAGTCCACGGCCAGAAAACTTACAACGGGGTCGCGCTTATAAGTAGAGATGAATTAGAGGACGTCCGAATAGGTTTCGACGGCGACCCCTGCCCTGAACAAGCGCGGGTCATTTCAGGAGTATGTCAAGGCATCCGCTTTATTAACGTGTATGTGGTGAACGGTAAAGAAATCGGTACCGACAAATATGAGCTTAAAATGAAGTGGCTGACAGCATTACGCCTATGGATAGCTACAGAATTCAGTAATGACGAGCCTTTAGTCATATTAGGCGATTTCAACATCGTGCCCGAGGAGCGCGACGCGCACGATCCAGAGAAGTGGCGTAACATCCATTTCTCACCCGAAGAAGTGGCTCAGCTCGATGCTTTGCGCGATTGGGGTACCACCGATCTATTCAGGCTACACAACGATGAAGACCATGTTTTTTCATGGTGGGACTACCGCAAACAGGCATTTCGCTTCGATAATGGCCTCAGAATCGACCTAGCCATGGGTACCGCTAGAGCGGCAAAAGTGTGCTCATACGCCGCTCTCGACCGTGATGAGCGCAAAAAGGGTGACTTCGAGGCTAAACCTAGCGACCACATTCCACTTATTTTAGATTTTTTCTAAAAAAGCCTTCAGGCAACATTGCTACATCTCCGATAAAGAATTGAACCTAACGGAAAGGCGCCACTCGGTTGCCCTCCTTCACTTAAATTTTACGGAGACAAAACAATGTTAAAACGAACAGCACAAGCCGGTTTTACAATAATCGAAATGCTAATTGTGGTCACAATCCTGGCCATGCTAGCTGGAGTCCTAGTACCTGTACTAGAAGACGCAGCACAATCATCTCGTGACTCACGACGCGCATCAGACCTAAAGAGCGTGCAATCCTCTCTCGACTCATTCAAGAGAGTAACAGGTAACTACCCTGACACGGGCGGCGCTTGGCAAGGCGATGCAACCACATACGGTTCATTCACTTACGATGCTGCTGGCTATATCCCAGGTCTAGTACCTAACTACCTACCAGCTTTGCCAAAGGATCCTTCACCGGACTTCCCTAACGCAACCGGCGGCTACATGTACCGTTCAGACGGCACAGACTACAAGTTTGTTACTAACGAAGGCCCTGAATCTTACCCAGCTGGTAACCCGTTCTACGACCCAGCACGTGCAGCAACGGCATGGCAAGTAAGTTCACCTAGCGGTTACAACTGGTAAAGAACTGCAACCGAGTAATCAGTCGTCAACGAAAGTTGGCGACTGTTTTCTTGTTTTGGACTTAAGCCCTTTTCGCTATTTATCCGATATAACGTTATGGCGATTACTCACACTAAGAAAACTAGCGGCTTCACCATCATCGAAATGTTGATCGTGGTCACGATACTCTCGATGCTTGCCGGCATATTGATTCCGATTCTCGATGGAGAAGCCTCCAACGCTCGGGATGCTCGTCGCGCCGCCGACCTGCGTACTGTTTCTGCTGCGCTGGCGAACTACTATGAGCGCACCGGCGCTTACCCTGACACGGGTGGCACTTGGTTTGGTGATGCTCCGACTTACGGCAGCATGGGCTACGACGCTACAGGATATATTCCTGGATTGGTGCCGAACTATATTAGCGCACTACCAAAAGACCCTGACCAGAACTTCCCTAGCGCCACTGACAAAGGCTACATGTACCGCTCAGACGGCCAAAGCTATAAGTTTGTCATCGATACTGCACAAACCACGTTCTACACCAGCAACCCGTTCTACGACCCTTCGCGCCCTATCACTGGGTGGCAAGTTTCTTCGCCGGGTGGATATAACTGGTAAGGGACGAGCGAATCGAGCCGCAAGCTGCTCAAACGGATGATCAGTCCTGGACAAAAGCTATATCCGCTTTTCTTATGGCCTAGACTGACGAACTAGGACGCTGCACATCTTGTGCAGCATGTTTTATAAGCACATAAAACACGCCAACAAAGCAGCCTACGAGAAGGCCGATGATTGCCATCAGCATTCCCGATAAACCAGTAGGCTCTATGGGCAACGAGGCGGGCACATCTACAGTCACCACCGCCGATAATTCATTTTCATAAGTGATCGCATCCAGAACGATGAGCTTGGATTGCAATTCAAAAAGAGTGTCTATAAACGGGTCGTCATTTTCCCGAGAGGCAAGAACAGATAAGGTCGCTTCTAAGGCAGCATACCCCCGATTGTACATTTCACCCATGTCAGCAGCGGAATCAGTAATAGACTGCCGCACTTCGTCTTGCTCACCGCCCTTATAGAGCAGAGGTTCTTTCATTCCGAGCACATGCGCAATTCCGGCATACTCTTTGAGTCGAGATATTTTATCGAGGCGATTTCGCCGAGCGCCATCGCGCAAAGACTTAATATCTGCTTCTATCCTGGCTTTTTGCCTTGCGACGTTGACTTGGATGTTAGAAAAAAACATCGATATTGTTTCTTTTATGGCAAGTTGCAACAATCGTTCACTTACTTTATGTGCGAAAGCGCCGTCACTTGCTGTCACAGCAAGTAACACTTTCGGCGAGGCCATGGCCGATTCCTCTTTTGAAGGAAAGTTAAATGAAAAGCTGTCGGAGAAAAAAGCGTAAGCCTTTTCAATAGAGATATCTGGACCAACCTCAGACTGGAAGCGTTCGTGAAGTTTGAGTTCGGTGAAAACTTGGCGCCGCACATGCTGCGATTCAAGCTGCCGCTGAAACATAGAGTAAACGGTATCGACAGTAACCTCTTTAACCCCCACCATATCGTCTTCATTCAACAAAGACGTAGGCATTTTAAAGTGCCGGATATCAGCTTCATTTGGAGGCAAGAACACCGCCTCTGATTCAAATGATGATGGCATGATGGAGAAATATGACAAGAAGATTAATGCCATTACAATGGCCATCAATGCAATAATTTTTGAGCCCTCACGCAAAACAGTCATCATCTCGATTAGACTGATTTCTTGACCTGCCGATTCGTTATACGAAACAGGATTTACCGTCATGGGGTCAGTATTCATAACGAGAAGAATAACAGCTTCTTAGAAGATATCCTAATGCTCTGCGAATATTTTAGCGTGTTTGCGAACAATTCTCCAAGAATTGCGGCATCCATTTCCACGTATCGAATAGCTCAAGATATCCCACAAAACCCACGATATAGGGTAGTATTAGGAAATGCTTCTAAGTTCCCTCCTACTTTCCTTTGTAGCGCAACAGGCACCTGTACAGCTTGATTTGCCACAGGGTTTACCTGAACGCTTTCAGACCGCCGTCGAGGTGGATGGCCAACGCGTCACCTTTCAGCTGCAACGCCGGTCATTACGTGCCAAAGATTTTATTCTGGAGAACAGTGACGGGCCGATTTTGGATATCCCTGAATCGCGCACTTACTTTGGTGTCATTAAAGAGCTACCCGGCAGTGCGATTGCTGCCAGCTTAGAGCCATATGGCTTACGCGCATCT
>JAQWRF010000253.1 GCA_029243845.1 Planctomycetota bacterium
CGCGTTACTCCGCCTACTAGTAGTTGGCGCGATTTTTGGCCCGATCTCTAATTCTGAAGTAAGCGCTTAGCCCTAGCAGTGCTGCCATGATTGGCAGCCATAGACTAAAGCTTGAACTAATATCGGTAAATGCTTGTTGCATAGTCGAGCCAAACTCGCCTGCGCCAATACCATTTTCTCTTGCGGGATTGGCCGCACGACCGAGTACATCAAGCAATGACAACGAGGCCAAGGTCACCTTGAGAGTAAATATTGTGCATATCAAGGCAGCGAACGCAGCGTTTGCCCTGCCACACTTAATCCAGGCAAAAGCTGTAAGCAGGCCGGAAAAGACTAGTGACAAGCCTAAGAGCAAAAAGCTCATGGACTCACGACTGACATCGCCGATTTGCAGGAGCGTTGGTTCAGCCGGCATAGATGCTAAAGTTGTAGACACATCACGAGAGACGTAAACCATCACCGCCAGCTCAATAGTGAACAACACGGATTGAATACGTATCAGCTTAAAGCGTGAGGCCATGTCATGCGAGAACAGCGCGAAACCAACCATTGCCGCACTCAAAAAGAATACGATCACAGCCAGGAGGCCGAGCATGAAATAAAAGCTGAAGAAAGTGCTGCTGGTATCCATTAGAATTATTCAGAGTCGTAAAGACTGTCAATGTCTTGGCGTAACTGCCCCACTTCGAAATCAGATATCGTATAGATATGTTGCAAACCACTCACTCGCAAATAACGATGGCCTTCGCGAGCCGGTTTTCCGAGTTCGAATTCGAGAGTGTTACCTTGAATAAGTACCTCGAAACGATCTTGAGGGAATCCGTACTTAACGTTGTCAGCAGCGACTGAGCTGACAAATCCCACGACATCGGTTGCTTGCAGTTGCGAGCAACTAAAAGCCAAACTGTCTCCTGAAAAATTATCGATGGTTGTCTGTAACGGCGCAGTGAGCTGCCAACGCGGTTCTTCTTCGTTCGGCGACTGAGGTTTGATACGCTCAATCTTCCAGCTAAGTTTGCGCTGATAGTCAAAGCGACTCACACCATCTACTTGAAATGCTTGTACTCCGCGCAAAAAGTTAAGGTCGCACCAATCAAGGGCGTCGGCACTAGGCTGAACAGCTACGCCTGACAAGAACACTTCATCCGAATCAGCCCGTCGCATGTAATACTCAAACACGGGATGGTCACCACCCGCAATGTCTTGGCTACGAATAGCTCCGGCTATCCAATCGGCCAGCAGTAGGCCGTTACCGTCATAGATTTGCACACGCGTGCCATCCTTTTCGGTGACACCATATACGCTGTGCTTACTAGCATTTATCGAAACCACATCTACCGTTTGTAACTGACTTAAGCCATCAAGCAAGTACATCAATTTAGCACGATCGACAGGGTGTTGTTTCGATTGAACCAACCATCGCTCACCCGAGTAAAGAGACTGATCTTCAGCGGACTCGACAACCAAGCGAGAGTCCGAGTCACTAATCGTAATAGATGCAATCGTCGGCAGTTGCGCTTTCAATTGCGGAAACAGTAACTTAACTTGTTGCGCCGTTTGTTGATGTTCATCACCGCCCATTGGGTTTTCGCGGACAAACAACACGCCCAGCGTAATCAAAATGTAAATAATCAAGCGTTGATTGCTAAACATTACTTTTCACCTGCTTAGCTTTACGCCTACGGAAAACGAAATGAAGAGCTCCGGCGATTAGCATAAACACCATTGGCGCAAAAACGTTAATCAAAGAAATCATGCGCTGCACAAAATGAGTATGGAGCCAAGCGGCTTTACTTAGATGCGCGTTATCTGCTTCATCGTCCGTAAACCCTCCGTGAGTACTCACGTAGGTGGCGGCAAAGTCGTGTAGAGGGCGTTGGCGAAGTCCACGGGAACGAAGTGTGATTAAATCACTATCGTTGGAGAGCCAATCAATCAAGTTCGCGGCGAATTCGCGATTCGGATTTTCCGAAGACTGCAAAGTCAAGTTGTGGAATAAATCACTGTCACCGGTGACGACCAAGCGCCCCGCTTTACCTTGATTGCCGAAATCTCCGCTAATTAAGCTGGCCAAGGCATAACTCTGTGGCTGCCCGGAGGCGTACGCCTTTATTTGCAAATCGCGAATGTTCTCCGTCGACATTGCCAGCTCGGAATCGGCGGGCAACAACCATGCTTGATCGCTTGACGTGACCAAGTCAATCGCAGACAGATTATCGGCGATGCCACTAGTGTCGATAGCATGTGCCCAAAAGAAAGCGACGCTTCCCAAGGCTGCTGTTATTTGATGTTCTCGATTAAGCGAATCGTTTTCAGAGAAAACCCCGAAACCATATGGTGCCTGCAGCGGGACTCTTTGCATACCGCTCGGGGTTTCAATTTCCTGTGACCCCGATTGAACTTTAATCGAATTGCTGTCATACACCAAACGCGTACTTATATTTACACCAAGCTCGGCGAGCCATGATTCTAGACCAGTACTTACAGCTGTTTGCTGCAAAGTATTCGATTCGATAAATTCGCTGTCATAAAGCAGTAGCACGGATTTCCCGTCAGACAAAAAATCTTTGATTGCCACGAGAAACTTTTCTGGGAATTGATATGGACGCGCCACGATGAGCGTGGACACACCTTCCAAATCAATCTCAGCTTCTTGAGTCGTTGAGACATCTCGAACGGTATAACGTTCACCCAATGCATTACGCAGTTGTTCGAACACACGCCCATCAGGGACTTGTCGTGGGATACCCGGCATTTGCGGAGGCAGTAAAGGCTCATTTGACATTAAGCCAACCACCGGCTTTTCTCCCGCGATTAACGCCGCCAAACGAACACTAAAAGCGAATTCGAACTCATCAGCACGTACAAAAGGAATCACTTCGCTGCTGTCCTGGTAGCGCATCTCTAAGCCCTGGTATAGCAAGTCGATACTTAGACTACCAACGTCCTGGCCGTTAAGTGGTACCGCTGTGATTCCCACATGTTCGGCATCGCGACTTGCCACTAAGTCGGCAGTTGGGTCGACTGTTTCTACTGACACCAAATCGCCACCAAGATGCTCTATTTCTCCAAGCAAATCTTGAAGGAGTAAACGCTCAGGCAGCAAGTACTCGTGCCCTTGAATATCTTTATTGAAATAAAGTTTTACTTGTAAGCGATCGTCAAGTCGCGCAATCAAATCTTTGGTACTTAACGACAAACTATATTGTTTTGAAGCCGTCAAATCGAAGCGCAAGTAAAAAGTTCCAAGTAACATCACAAGCACCACAATCAACACTGTGCTGAGCAACATTTTCAGCCCTAGGCTGCGCTTAATCTTATTCACGGCCATCTAACCATGCCTCCGCAAGCTAAGAATTAATGTATTTGCGACCAAGGAAACAATCATTACTGCGACGTAAAAGCCAAGTGATGGCACGTCAATAACGCCACGCGCTAAAGCATGAAAGTGCTGCGACATGTCGATGTTCAAAGAAATTTCGGCTAGCCAACGCGGAATAAAAACAGCTGACGCCAACAAGTGAAACAGGTTAAACACCAGCAGCGTGCAAGCGCCGACCATCCAAGCAACGATTTGGTTGCTCGTGAGCGCTGACAAGAAACAGCAAATAGCCAAGCCAGCACCGGCTAAAAACAATGTCCCGACATACGCTGCGATGACAGGTCCCCAATCGAGGTCGCCCAACATAGCAACGCTAATGGGCGCTAAGAGAGTGCAAAGTAGAGCTACGGCAAAGACGGCCCAAACACCAAGAAACTTGCCAACAACCAACTGGCCCAAGCTGAACGGCAAAGTCATAAGCCGTTCGACAGTACCAGAACGTATTTCTTCCGCCCAAGAACGCATTGCGATTGCCGGCGCAATCATCGCCACGAGCATCGGCATGTTAGAAAAGAAATGGCGCATGCTCGCCTGATTGTAGCTAAAGAAAACATCGCCAACAAGGAAGAACAATGCAGCAGCCAGTGCAGAAAACAAAGCCACCACCACATAGCCAATAGGACTTTCAAAGTACGCGAAAAATTCGCGTCGTGCAATGACTAAAGATCTCATGCTTGCCCCCCGTCGTTTTGACAAATCTTGCGGAACTCGTGTTCAAGAGAATGGCCCTGCGGACTCAAGCTTGCGACCTGCACCTTGCTGGCCACTGCTGCCTCAGCCAACCGTGACACCAATTCAGAGGCATTGCCATTAGCCTTAATCATCGCCTGGCAATTACTGTCGTTCGCGACAATCATCTCTTCTATATGAGCCTCTGCCTGTGAGCAAATAGCCCTGAATGCATCAACGGAACAATGCAGCTCGACAGCGATTAATTGCTCGCTCGCTAAACTCGCGATATCTGTATCCATGACCTTCGAGCCATGGTTCATAACGACAACGCGATCGGCGACCGCTTCAATTTCTGGCAACACGTGCGAAGTAATTATTACCGTTTTTTCCGCTCCGAGGCTAGTGATCAACTTGCGCATCTCAACCACTTGTAATGGGTCTAAACCATTCGTCGGTTCGTCAAGCAACAGCACTTGCGGATCGTTAAGCAAGGCCTGCGCCAAACCTACACGCTGACGAAAACCTTTAGAGCAATGCCCGAGAGGGCGCCAATAGACCTGATGTAATTGGGTTTGCACTACCACGCGCTCGATGGCGTCTTTTAATTTAGTGCCACTAAGCTTGTGTGCTGCGCCGATAAAATTAAGTGCATCGACCACCCTCATATCTGAATAGAGTGGATTATTTTCTGGCAAGTACCCCAACACTTGTTTAACTTCCAGACCTTGCGTTTCGCTGTCAAAGCCACAAATGGACGCGCTTCCTGAATCGGCGGCGAGAAAACCACTTAATATCTTGATAGCTGTCGTCTTACCCGCGCCGTTGGGCCCCAAGAATCCCACAATTTGTCCGGCGTAAACGTCAAGGTTGAGGCCGCGCAAAGCATGGACGTCACCATATCTTTTATGCAGGTCTTTAACTTGCACCACGACTTTTGACGGTACAGGCATTCTAGTTAGACGTCGTCGCTTGAAAAAGCATTGAGGAAGTCTTTGTTACTTTCGTAACGGCCAAGACGATCTGCAAGCATTTCCATTGCTTCTCGAGGTCGCAAGCGGCTTAGCACGCGGCGCAAAATATTTACTTTACGCAAGGTGCCCGCCGACAGCAATTTTTCTTCTTTACGCGTCGCTGTAGATTCGATACTAACGGCTGGGAAGACACGGCGATCGGCCAAGTGGCGATCGAGGGTTAATTCCATGTTGCCCGTACCCTTAAACTCTTCGAAAATGACTTTATCCATACGGGAACCCGTGTCAATTAATGCCGTAGCAATAATAGTTAACGAACTACCACTTTCCGTGTTACGTGCCGCGCCAAAGAAATGCTTAGGACGCTGAAACACTTTCGAGTCTAATCCGCCCGACATGGTGCGTGAATTGTTGCCACCAATAGTATTATTGAAGGCGCGTGTCATTCGCGTAATGGAGTCAAGGAGTATGACTACTTCTTTACCCGACTCGACTAAACGCTCGGCACGGAATTGTACTAACTCCGAAAGGCGCGTGTGGTTCTCCGGGGATTGGTCCATTGTTGAGACGAAAACTTCACCGTTAGTAATATTGCGCTTCCAGTAGGTAGCCTCTTCTGGGCGCTCGTCTATCAATAGCACAATCAGGTGAACATCAGGGTACAAGGCTTCCATAGCACTTGCTATATCCATCATAATGGTGGTTTTGCCTGTACGCGGAGGCGCAACCAATAGTGCGCGCTGACCACGTCCGATCGGAGACAACAAATCAATGACGCGCATAGAAAGCTGACCTTCTTGCGGATGCAAACCCAACTCGTAATGGAAATCTGGGTCGATTACCGTACGCTTCTTAAAGCTCTTGTTGCGGCGATACTCATTTGGAGTTTGACCATCAATAGTCTCGATTTTATTAATCCGCGCAGACTGATGTCCTGATGAACAAAAACCGCTACCCTCGATTAACGAGCCATTCTTCAAGGCTAAGCGCTTAACTAATTCTTTAGGCAACATCGGATCACTATCCTTGGCCATCAAATCATTTGATGGTTGACGCAAGAAACCTGTGCCATCTTTTCTAATATCGATAATGCCTGCACAACTTTGTGGTTCTTGTTTGCCGCCACTGCTATTACGTCTGCCATTTTGCGCTGTAGAATCGCGCGACCCACGAGCATCGCGGGTGGACTTAGGCTTGCCATCGCGTTGCTGTCGTTGCTCTTCGAGCTGCACCAATGCTTCATTCCGACGGCGGCGAGGTCGCCCGCTGCGTGGTTTAGCTTGTGCCCCGTCGTTTTCATCGCTACCTCCGACAGTCTTTATTGGCTCTCCGGCAGAAGTATCTGCAGTGGAAGGCGGCAAAGAATTACGGCGGCGTTTGCGACGTCTACGCGGGGAAGGTGATTTTCCCTGGTTTTCTGTCACGATTTCTTAGTAAAGATGCCTCAAAAAATTAAATCAACAACGAAATTAGGCCTAGTTTTGACACCGGCAGCGCTGGATTTTTGTCTGAGACAACTATCAGTATACAGCATTTACCGCCCAAGGTCGACAAATACTCCACCATTTGCCTGCGCTAAATTGCTTAAAAAGCCACTACTAAAGTTGCCAATGGACAGCGTATGAATGACCACTTTGCGGAAACGGTTAACATCGGCGATTGCCTGCTCAATATCGCGTGTATCAATCAATAAACCGGCGGTAGGCTTGCCATCCGACAAGAAAAACATGGTGTCAGCAGCCAATTCGCTATCGTCGAGCACCCCGCCAGTGACCACAGCACGCTTCTTAGGGTCTATTTGGACGCCCAGCCCAGCCATTAGGCCGCCATAGGAGTTGGTACGCCCCTGCTCGCCTTTGCCAGATTTATCACTTAAGGGCTGCAGTTTACTAACCCATGCCATCGCGCTTTTCTTATTTAGGCTATTTGCTTTGACGGGCTTATCGCGCCACGAATAAACATTTGATGCATAGGAGTGAACATTAAAGATCACATCGTCACCAAGAGAATCAATGGAGCGCGCGAGTTCTTCGCGCACGATATCGAGTTTCGTGAACTGAGTGAATCCGCGTTCGCGAAAGTCATCCTTTGAAATGACCTCTTCAGCCATCGAACCTGACACATCAATCACAAATACTATTTGCCGGCTTGAAGTTTCGATGCCCATGAAGCTGCCTTCCGTTTTATTATTCGTCGGATGATACTCGGCATTTGCTACAGCACGTGCGGACCGTGACTTCTCAATTTGTGCCAAGCTAGGTAATTCATAATGTTCTTTCGCGCGTTGCCACCAATCGCTCCAGAGTTGTGGATTGTCATTGAACTGATTATCCGTTATTGCTACTAAAGTCGGCCAAACCTCTTCAGAAAGTCGGCCCTTCGCGCTAGCCAGTAACTCAACCAACGGACCAATGGCTTGCTTAGAGCGCACTGTTCGCAATGCAACACAAGCGGCTACATTCACTGCCGACAGCTCGTCATCAAGCGCGGCAATGAGTGGCGGTGCCGCTACATCTTCATGCGCAAGCCCCATTTGTTCAAGGGCCTGAACAGCGGCGGCACGGATAATACCGTTGGGGTCGCTCGCCAGTATTACGCTGATGGACTCTATCGATAGATAGTTCTTTAGATTGCCGCATAAATTTACTGCCCACAATCTACATTCAGGGTCGGCACTTTCTAAGTAGGTCCTTCCGGCTTCTGAGAAATCTCGCCAGCGCATGTCACTGGCAGCATGCAATATTGCTGCGATACGTCCATCCTTTTTCCCTTCTTCGACCACTTCGAGCAGAGGCAGGCGATTGAGGTGATCTTGAAAACCACTCAGTACGATGCGCGCGGCACGAGCCGCATCGGATTGCTTATCTGTAAGCACAGGTATCAACACCTCAGCAATAGAGACTGATTCTTCACCCTCGAGTGAGTAAACTAACTCAACCCGCATGGACGGGTCTTTCTCTTTGCGAAAAAACTTTTTAAAGTCTTTAGCCATTTCATCAGCCTGAAATAAAAAGGTTGAGCTAATCAGCAATGTAGAAACAAGCATTCACACAGATTAGCATCTTCATGAAACTTTCGCTCAGCTCTCATCTGCTTGTTTACTCTGACTTGCAAAGCCCTAGCCTTAAAGCGCTAGCTGAAGGCGGCGTGCCGCAACTCGAGCTCTGGCTAGCTGAACCGCATGTTCCATGGCGCAACGCCGAACGGCTGAGTGCATTTAAACAACAGCTCGACGATTTCGGATTAACAGTACCTAGCGTTCACTTGCCCTTCTACCCATCGGTACCGCAGCTGATGAACGATAACGCGCGCTGGTCCGTGATTGATGCTAGCGAGTCGCAGCGAAGAATCGCTATTAATGGCGCCGCGCAGGGACTCGCCGCAGCGGCCACTCTAGGCGCCGAATGCGCGGTATTGCACCTGGGATGGCAGCAAGACGACTGGGATGCGCACAGTCACGGCTGGTCGCGCGAAGCCGTCAGTGAGTTGATGGTGGTAGCTAAAAAAGTCGGCGTAAGACTGCTGCTTGAAAACATCATTTCGCCGGGTACGCGCGTGAGTAAATTAATGGAATTGCTCGACGAAGTAGACCCGCATGGTGAAGTTGGAATTTGCCTAGACCTGGGTCACGCTAACATCGAAGGCGATGTCGCCGCCGAGTTATTACTGGCAATGCCAAGACTGGATCATATTCATCTGCATGACAACGATGGCAGCGAAGACGCGCACCTCTGTCCCGGCAGCGGCACCATTGCGTGGCCGCAAGTCATGAATTTATTACAGGACAACGGCTTCGATGGCTATGCCGCGCTAGAACTGCGTGACTATTCAAGAGGAGAGCACACTGCAGCGCAAATCATCGATAAACACTTTCAGCAATCTGCCGATTTTATAGAGCAATGGTACAAGAAATAGCGCGGCGATTACTCGGCGAAGGATTTACGCTAAGCGAGCTAAGCCCCGAAGCTAGCGCTCGGCGCTACTTTCGCGTTCATGGCAAGCAGCTGTTGATAGTCACCTGCGATCAAGGCCCTGCCACCGCATGCCAAGAAATACTTACGAGTTGTAATATTTATTCTCCAGCCTATGGCGGCCACACGGATGGCGGTTACCTCATCGAAGACTGCTGTGATATGCATTTGTCGCACGCAGCGACAGCAGAAAACTATCGCATGCTCATTGAAGACTGGCACAAATTTAGTCGTTGTGCATTAGCCGCCGATCATCCGAATGATGATTTGGCGCTTGATACTGATTTGTTTAAGCGAGAATTAAAGCAGTTTGTGAACAGCTATTTAATCGGATTCAAGAAATTGGCGTTGAGCGCTATCGACTTACAGCACATAAACGATTTATGCGCTGCGCTTGCTCGCGACGCTTCTTTCGGACCGCAATGTTTACAACACCGTGATTTCCATTGCCGCAACATCATGTTGTACGACAAGTACCCGCGTCCGACCTGGATTGACTTTCAAGACATGCGACGTGGTCCTATTTTTTATGATCTAGCGTCTCTTTACACCGATGCGTATCTCGATTTAAACGACGAAGTGTTTGGGCTGATTATTGATGCCGTTGAGGACCTTGGTGACGAGCACGCGATGCACGCTGAAGATGTGCATCCACAGTTCCAGGTAACTGCCCTGCAACGTGTATTGAAGGCCCTCGGAACCTTTGGCCTGCTCCTCAACAACGGCCGTGACGACTACGCAGATGCTGAGCGGCGCGCAAGTATTTGTGCAATTGCCCTTTTAGACCAATTGCCCGATTACTATGATTTACGCAAGCACCTTTGCCAATGACTACTGCCCTACTTCTTGCCGCTGGCAATGCCACGCGCCTTGGCGAAGTTCGTAACGAATTCGCTAAAGCAAACGTACCTGTGAGCGACACCACTCCACTGCGTTTTGCTCTAGAGGCATTGCGCGATGCTGGATACCGTCGAGTGTGGATTAACCTCCATTACAAAGCGGATCAGGTTCGCGAACAAGCGATACAATATGCTGGTGATCTCGAAATAAATTTTTTGTACGAAGGCAAGTTACTCGGAACGGGCGGCACGCTGCTCGAAGTTTGCCAGCGCGATTTCAAATTGCCTCAGTTAATGCTTAACGCAAAAGTATTTGGCGACTTCAACTTACGCCAAATGCTCGATTCTGCAACCGGAAGCCTAATGTTGCATCCCAAAACAGACTCGGCGAATTTTGGCGGATTGTATTTTAAACCAAATCTACAAATCGCAGGATTGGCCACTAAAGGCCTAGTCATTGGCGGTGATCATCAGTGCGCTGTTTACACCGGCATCTGCAGCCCACATCAACTGTGGGTTGATAAACTGCATCAGGCACGCAAAAAACATCCGAATGATTTGCTGTGCATGATTCGCCACGGTTTACTGCCAGCGATTGCGCAAGATCCAACACATGCCGCGGCCGTGCTGCATCGCGGCGATTGGTGTGAGATCAGTACTCCGCAACGTATTGCCGAGGCTGCCAAGTGGCTACAAAGTACCGCTAGTCACGCAAACTAGCGTCAGCATTGCGCAGTATTCGCTTGGCGCCAACGCGTTCGGTTAATCCGCGCGAGTCAAAGTACTCGAGCAACGGCATTAAGTACTTACGAGAAGTGGCGTACTTATCGCGTAACGCAGGAATATCCATGCCGCCATCTTTGAGCTGTGACACCACATCGCGAGCTAACTCGGTTACGACGCTGGTCGCAAACAGTATCTCCGCTTCAGGAGAAATACACAATTCACTGTCTAACAAATAATCTGACATCTCTGTTTCTCGAACATCGGCTACAGGATGGCTCTGCCAGAAATCTTGCCAAGTCGGAGGCTGTAATTTAGATTCGACCAACAACGCTACCAAATGCGCAGCACTCGCGGCAAATTGCGGGTCTACTTCTACATTTAAGATGGTCCAGTGTTCTCCTTTGGTGACTTTAAGATTTACCTGCGCCAACATTTCACTGCTGAACGACGCCACAACCGGCCATGACTTCTTGCCCACCTGCTGGCGCAACAACGACATCGGAATGCGTAAACGATTAGAATTCTTGCTGCAAAAGTGCTGCACCGTAGCATCAAGCACATCAAGGATGCCTTGCGCTTCGCCGACCGCTACATAAGATTCGGCCGAGGTCGCTTGCACGTTTTTCTCGGCGACCTGCGCATTAAGCAACTCACGCATTGCCAGTGGCGAATAGCTCAAACTGCGACACAGCTGAGCAACCGTTTGCGCTTGCCCAGTATTTTTATTCAATATATGCAACAGCAGCTCGCCGGGATTATTGATTAAATCAATTTGCTGTAACCACCACTGCATTTCATCGGCATCTCGCGCACGTAATTTATAGTCGGCAAAGCCTAAAAAGCGCAGGCTTCCGTAGTTGGCAGCAGGCGACGGACGGCGCAGTAAACAGCGCTGGCCATGTGCGAGAAAGACTTCTTCATCGACGACGATGTCGGCTAATATCTGCTTCGAACTTTGCTGGCTATAACAATACAGCTTGCCGTGGATGGCGGCAGTTCCCGCCATTACATGCACTTCACTGCCTGGCTTCGGCATCGTTAAGCGCTCGCCAAACTCAATCGCGACACGCAGTAGCTTGCCACTATTCATGATTGCCCGCTCAATAATGACACCGCCGGGATAGCAATCTTGCTTACTTAAATCAGGCAAGTTAAGTGCCGTGCGCAAACCCGGCACTGCCGTTTCTGCACTTTGACCGTGCACATGAATCCGTCGTACACGCGAATCGTGCGCCCCCGGCATGAGCACGACAGCGTCGGATAAGTCGAGACGGCCACTCGCACAAACACCCGTAACCACAGTGCCCGCGCCTTCAACAGCAAACGAGCGCTGCATATGCAACACAAATCCTTGCGGGCGCGGAGGACGATTCGCCACTCGCTGCGCCAACTCGACCACTGCGCTTTTGAGCTCGCTCATGCCCTGACCACTATGCGCGCTGACCGCTAAGGATGGACAGCCTTCCCAAGCACCACCGGCCACCATTTCTTCGACCTCAAGTTGCACCAACTCAAGCGTCTCGTCATCAACCAAATCACACTTCGTAAAAACAAGCAATCCTGGCTCGACTCCTAACATGGTAAGCACTTCGAAGTGCTCACGCGTTTGCTGCATGATGCCATCATCGCAAGCGACAACTAACAAAGCGGCGCTCATTCCCGTTGCCCCTGCCACCATTTTGCGCACTAAACGCTCGTGCCCCGGGACATCGACAAAACCGATTTCGGTGCCATCCTCAAGCTGCATTTCACCGTAGCCCAAACTAATCGTCATACCACGCGCCTTTTCCTCTTGATGGCGGTCAGGGTGCTCTCCGCACAAGGCGGCAATGAGCGCTGACTTACCATGATCGATATGGCCAGCAGTTCCGAGAACAACAGGGATGGGATGGTGTTGCGACATTACAATGTAATCATGAGTCAACAGCAACCGCCGGTGAACACACTCGGACGTAGTTTAACCAAGCGCTATAACCGGCGCCTACGGCGCGTGATGCTGGATTTGGGTTTAACTTGCCCCAACCGTGACGGAGCCACTGGCTATGGCGGCTGTATTTACTGTGACTTGTCGGGCAGCGGTACTGGCGCCTCAAGCCGCGAGCAAGATATCGAAGGTCAGTGGCAAGAAGGATTAGCGCGTGCGCGGCGCACGAACCCTGAAGCACCGTCGGCAATTATTTATTTTCAATCTTATTCGAACACATACCCCGACTTAAGCGCGCTCAAATCTTCACTTGATAAAATACATGATTGGGCAGTAGATGCACCCATTGTCACGATTGGCACGCGCCCGGACTGCTTTAGTGAAGAAGCCGCGCAACTGCTTGCCGAGCAATTAAAATATTTCGAAGAAGTCTGGATAGAATTTGGTCTAGAGTCTGCCGACGATAATGTGCAACGCCGAATCGGCCGTCACGACACATTACAAAACTTTCGAGATTCCTGCAAACTCGCGCATAAATATGGATTAAAAATTGTCGCGCACTGCATGGCAGGTTTACCCGAAGAAAAAGAAGACGGGCTGTTACGTCAAGTAGAAGAAATAAACAACGCTAACTGCCATGGCATCAAGTTCCATCAGCTCATGGTGCTGCGCAAAACCATTTTAGCTAAACAATGGATGAATGGCGAGATTGAGTTGCTCGACGACAAGCAGTACATTCAAAAAGTGGCGGATGCGCTTGAAATGCTCGACCCAAATATTATTGTACACCGCTTAGTCGCTGAGGCCCCAGACAGTGAATACCTAGCACCGAAGCCGTGGCCGGGTCGGCAAAAAGTGCACTCGCGTATCGAACTCGAAATGAAATTACGCGGCAGCACCCAGGGCTGCAAAAGAAAAACACCTTAGACGAATCTAAGGTGTTTTTTGTATGGTGAGGGCACTAGGACTTGAACCTAGGACTTATTGGTTAAAAGCCAACTACTCTACCAACTGAGTTATGCCCCCGTCTTGAATTAATTTTCAAGGATTTCCACTGACTTATCTTTAAGCATTTCTTCGAGCTTCGATTCGTGCTTTTTAAGTAGGTCTTGGATATCTGACTTGGCGGATTTTACATCATCTTCTGTCAAATTGACATCACTGTCTTTATCTTTTTCTGCGGTTTCGACATCTTTGATAAAGTCGCGGCGAATGTTACGCATTGCTACTTTTGCGTCTTCAGACATGGCCTTCAAACGTAATACCATCTTGTTGCGTTGGTCTTCTGACAGGTGCGGCACAGTAACACGTACGCCCCCACCCTCAGCCATTGCAGACAAGCCTACATCTGCCGAAGTAATCGCCTTTTCAATGGCAGGTGCCGTCGACGGATCGAAAGGTTTAACAAACAAAACGCGTGCTTCGAGCACAGAAATGTTACCAACCTGAGAAATAGGAGTGGGCGAACCGTAGTAATCGACACGAATGTTTTCGATAAGGCCTACATTTGCACGACCAGTGCGGATGCCGCGGATATCGTGAGCGAACAAATCGACTGATTTGTCCATGCGCTCTTGCGCAGCGTCTAGAAATGATTGGTAGCTTGTTGCCATATTAATTATGAATTCGAGTGCCGATTTTTTTGCCCGTAGCAGCTAAGACCAGGCCGTTCTCGGCCATCATATCAAAAACAGTTACCGGTAAGCTGTGCTCGCGACAAAGGGTGAAAGCTGTTTGATCCATTACTTCTAGCTTGTTGGCAATAACCTCGTCGAAAGTAAGGTTATCGTAACGCACAGCGTCATCGAATTTATTTGGATCTTTGTCATACACACCATCAACCATAGTCGCCTTCAGCATCAACGAGCAATCTAGCTCGATGGCGCGTTGAGCAGAGGCTGTATCAGTCGTAAAGTAAGGATTGCCTAAGCCTCCCACTAAGACCACGACTCGCCCTTTTTCAAGGTGGCGGATAGCACGGCGGCGAATGAATGGTTCGCACACTTTATGAACGTCAATGGCGGACATCACACGCGTAGGCACATCGTTGCCCTCGAGTGCATCGCATAAAGCCAGGCCGTTAATTACAGTAGCCAGCATGCCCATGTAGTCGGCCGTCGCACGGGCAATGCCCAGTGTGTCTGACTGCTTACCACGCAGGATATTACCACCACCAATAACGCAGGCCACTTGCACACCATTAGATGTAAGGTGGCGCAACTGTTCAGCCAAAATCTTAACGCGCTCGGTATCGAGGCCTGTTTCTCCGTCGCGGGAAAAACCTTCACCACTAACCTTTAAGAGCAGGCGGCGCGGTGAGTCTGGCGTTGAGTTCAAATTATATTTAAGCGAGATCGAGACGGACGAAGTCAGAAAGAGTCATGTTTTCTCCTAGCTTACCCGAAGATGCTTTGATGACCTCACCAACAGTCATCTCTGGGTCTAAGAAGAACTCTTGCTCGAGCAAAGCGCGTTCAGAGACGAACTTTTTAATACGACCATCAATGATTTTTCCTTTGATATCGTCTGGCTTGTTAGCCATGTCTTCGCTGCCAAGCAGAACGTTGCGCTCGGCTTCAATTAAATCGGCAGGTATATCATCTACGGATATACCGACTGGTATGGGGTCAGCAGTTGCAATATGCATACAGATGTCGTTACACAACTTAGCGAACTCGTCACCGCGTGAAACGAAGTCGGTTTCGCAAGACAACTTAATCATCGCCCCCACTTTAAAGTTGTGGTGGACATAAGCATGTACGCGTCCCTCGCTAGTCTCGCGACCTACTTTTTTGCCAGCAGCCTCGATACCCTTTTGACGGAGTAGTTCGACAGCTTTTTCTTCGTTGCCGTCAGCTTCAGTTAAAGCTTTTTTGCAATCCATCATTCCGGCGCCTGTTTTACTGCGCAGTGCTGCAACTTCTTTTGCGGTAATGGTCATCGATTTAGTCCTCAGATTTTTCTGGCGTAGCTACTTCAACGGCAGGGGCTGCGTCAACGGCAGGAGCTACTTCGACGGCAGGAGCTGCGTCAGCAGCATCTTCGTTGCCAATCGACTTGATTTCAACTTGCTGGTTAGCAGCAACTAAATCTTGACGAGATGGACGACGACGTCCTCCCCCTTTAGCTGCGCGCGGGCGAGGTACTGGAGCACCTTTGCCAACCGGTTGCGCATCGCTGCCAGCAGCTTGTGGATCTGCCACACCCTTCTCGGCGCGGATTTCTTTGCCAGCAAGAATGCCATCAGCCAAGTAGGACATAATCATTGCAACGGAGCGAATCGCATCGTCATTTGCAGGTATGATTAAATCACAAACATCTGGGTCGCCATCTGTATCGATGATGCCAATAACAGGTACACCCATTTTCTTAGCCTCAGCAACAGCTTTCATCTCAGTCTTTGGATCGATAACGATCATTGCACCTGGAATGCGATTCATAGAACGGATGCCGTTTAGGTTGCGAAACACCTTGCGCTTTTCGCGCATGAAGCGTGCAGCTTCTTTCTTAGTCAAAGAATCGAGGTGACCCTCAGCTTCTTGTGACTCGAGCTCTTCGAGGTAAGCAATGCGTGAACCAATAACTTCGTAGTTCGTTAAAGTACCACCAATCCAGCGGTCTTCGACGTATGGCATACCGGTAGCTACGTTTATCTTCGACAGCTCACCAGATAACTGGAGCTTGGTGCCAACCAAAAGTACGTCATTACCTTCAGCAACAATTTGCTTTAGGAAGTGCTTAGCACGTAGCAAACCACGGATAGTTTGCTTAAGGTCGATGATGTGAATGCGATTACGAGACTCGAGGATATACGGAGCCATCTTCGGGTTCCAACGCCCGACACGACAACCGATGTGAGCACCGGCGTCAATTAAAGCCTGGACAGAGAGGTCAGACATGTAGTAATTATTTTTCTATTAAGTGTTAGGCGAATTGCCTGGAACGGGAACTATTGCAGCACTCGCTGAAGTTCGGCCGCATATTTTACAAAAACATCGCTACTAGTCAACGCTAAGTATGAGATAAATACACATTTACAAAAGCAAAATACTATTAAAGTGGTATTCTTTAGTTAAGAAACACACTATGTCAAACGAACAACAGCCATTTCCAGAAAAACGTAACATTCTGGCAATATTGAACCATCGGGGTGAAAACCTTGGAGGGTTGCCTGATTGGCTGCATAGTCAGGGCTGGGAAGTACGTGTATCTTCGGGATTGTCAGAGTCTAAGTCATTACTGCAAAATGAGATAAGTGCTGCCATCCTGCTACCGCTCACCCTAAAGCGTGACGGCATTGAATGGCAAAGTTTACTGCCGCTGCTAAGCCCACACCATCACATTCCGTGGCTGGTCATCCCCTGGAAGGACGCCGTCGTTGGCACCCTCTCCACCCTGTTGATGGGCTCTTTGGCGGTGGCAGATTGGGTTATTAGCAGCGAGAGTCACAGCGAAATCGGCTTTAGGCTCGATAATCTGCTGCGTTTTGAGAAAATAGTGGATGCCACTCGCCAACACACGAACGAGCTAGAAAGCCAGCTAGTGACCGATCATAAGACAGAATTATTCAACGACCGCCACTTTCGTGCGCGATTACGCGAAGAATTCGAGCGTAGCACACGACACGGTAGCCCGCTGGCGTTGATGCTTATTGACCTCGACGACTTCAAAACCATCAACGACGACAACACTTATGAGTTTGGTGACATCGCGCTCAAAACCGTGGCTAATGTGTTACGCGAAAGCGTGCGCAATATTGACATACCTGCCCGAATAGGAGGCGACGAATTTGCTTTAATCTTGCCGACGACGACAATTGAAGAGGCACTGATGGTGGCAAAACGTTTCCAAGACTCACTACGCAAGAATCCGGCAGTAGAAGATTCGGACATTGCACAATTACGCGCTTCAGTCGGAATAGCAACTACTAATAAATTTGGCGGGCGTGATTCGCGTCAACTATTTTTACAAGCGAACGAAGCACTGAAAGTTTCGAAACAGTACGGCAAGAACCGCATCGCGTTTTACGACCCAAGTACGCGGCAAGTCATTTGCCATGGCGCAACTAATAAAGTGGAATAAAAACAGGCTGGCACCAGTCGCCATGCGCTCCCGCAGATGTTTCGTAAACCGATGAACTCCGCAATTCGACACGATCATTTTTTCGCAATTTAAGACGCAGCAATTCGGCCGTTTGTGCAACCCTCTTAGCCGTTGATGTCTCGCGCAACTTCCCATTCACAAAGATGGAAAATGTGACGGGACTAGGAGAAATAAATCCAGTGACATCGTCGTCTATGCCTGCCCAAATAGCGAATAAGCCATCATCTAGGCATTTTAGCGCAACGACATCCTGCGGCGCCAGAGACCATCCTATATTGAAATGGCGCCGAGCTATTGACAAATCAAACCCATCGAAACTCGTTGATTGCGGTTGAACTTCGAACGAGAGCTGCGAAGACTCATTGCGAGTGATTCTCGAGACCTCAGACATCGCCAGCACGTAATCCTCCTGCCACAGTGTAGCGACGCGCAACGCATTATTATTACAACTGACGACACTCGCAGCGAACATCGAACCATCGTGTAAGTACACGAATGACGGAAGGTTTTCTTGCACACTAGGGTCACTATAGAAAACGAGTGCTTCGATTTTTTCAACCGCTACTTCAAGTTCGGTGCCGCCCGTTTCGAATTTCACCTTTGCCTTATTGAGTGCGACAAAAAAACCACTGGCTACATCACTGACATCGTTTACTGTTTTCATCCGCAACAGATCTTCATTCAAATGCGGGGCTACAAAGTGAGGGCCTGCGATAGCAAGTACATGCCGCAAATCTACCTTCAGCGTTTTCTCACGAGTCGTCTGCCACAGCAAGAAATCGCCGTCGCTTTCGACTGGCCGTCCAGAAATTCTGGAAGAGTCTTGTAGGTAAAGGAATTGCGGCGACCGCACCACCGAAAGGTCCTTTGTGCCATGAGTAAAATCAAGCTGTAGCCACTCGCCCAGAGCTGGGTGCGGAAGAGCGCGGCCGTTTTCCCAGGTCAAAGCCGACAATTCAACCCCCGCCGAGTCAAGGAATCCGTCAAACCATGCCAGGTCGCCACCGACATCTGCGGAGCCCGCAGCAGGATTTTGTGCCAAAATGGACAGCATTGTAGAGATTAGTAGATTCGTCATGCCAATTCGGCAGTAATCATAGTAGAATCTGCGCGCTTTGTTGCTCGAATGTTGGCATTAGTTTTGCTGTATAGCATCGAGCTGCCAGGCGGTACTCACCAGAAAATAATGCATAAAGAACTCTCGTTTAATGCCGAAGCACGCGACGCCATCCTTTGTGGTGTCGAGAAGCTTGCTAAGGCTGTTGTTTCTACTCTAGGTCCTCAAGGTCGATGCGCTGTGCTCGACAAGTCTTGGGGCGGTCCTGTAATCACTAAAGACGGCGTTACTGTCGCCCGCGATATCGATCTTGAAGACAAGGCCGAAAATCTAGGCGCTCAATTAGTGAAAGAGGCTGCCACTAAGACTAACGACCGTGCTGGCGATGGCACTACTACTTCTACCCTGCTTGCATGGATGATTTACAAAGAAGCTTTACGCCACCTAGCTGTGGGCGAGTCTCCAAACGATATTATCAGTGGTATTCGCCAAGCGACGCGACAAGTTGTGACGCACATCACCAAACAAGCGAAGCCTATCAAGAACAACAAAGACATCAAGTCTGTCGCAACAATTGCTTCGAACAACGATGAAGTTGTTGGCGCTATTCTTGCTGACGCGTTCAAGAAGGTTGGCGACGACGGAGTCATTAGTATTGAAGAAGGCAAGGGTCTCGACACTGAAGTAAAGATTGTTACAGGTATGCAATTTGATCGTGGCTTCCTGTCACCGAACTTTGCGACTAATACCGAAACTCTAGAATGCCTGTATCGCAAGCCACTTATTTTGGTTCACGAAAACAAGATTTCCAGTGTTCAAGAATTGTTGCCGGCGCTCGAGTTGGCAAAAGAAAGCAAAAGAGCTTTGTTTATTATTGCCGAAGACATCGAAGGAGAAGCTTTGGCGGCCTTGGTGATTAACAAAATGCGTGGTGTTATTGAAGTCGTTGCCGTTAAAGCTCCGGGCTATGGCGACCGTCGCAAAGAGATGTTGCAAGACATTGCTATTCTGACTAAGGCCAATGCCTTCATGGCAGATTCCGGCGCAAACCTAGACGCGATTACCATCGCTGATTTCGGTACTGCCGAACAAGTCATCATTGATTCCAACTCAACGACATTGGTGAAAGGCGCTGGGGCCAAGAGCATCGTCAGCGCGCGCGCCGAGTTGATTAAGTCGCAAATAGAAAGCACGACTAGTGACTACGACAAAGAGAAACTAGAAGAACGTCTAGCCAAGCTAGTGGGCGGCATTGCTCAAATTCAAGTTGGCGGTGCATCTGAAGCCGACGTTAAAGAACGCAAGTTTCGCTACGAAGACGCCAAGCACGCCACAGTCGCTGCGATTGCTGAGGGCATCCTGGCCGGTGGCGGCACAGCGCTACTGCGCGCTTCTGCTGCTTTGCGCAAGAACACGCTCAAGCTTTCCGGTGGCGAGCTAACAGGCCTTAAGGTTTTGGCTGAGGCACTCGAGTCTCCGATTAAAACCATCTGTGAAAACGCTGGGCAACACGGTGCTGTCGTTGCACGCAACGTACTTAAAGAAAAGTCCCCAACATACGGCTACAACGCCTTGACTAGCGAATATGGCGATATGCTAAAGATGGGCATTGTTGATCCAACAAAAGTGACACGCACGGCTTTGCAAAACGCCGTTAGCGTTGCCGCTACTTTAATCACTACAGAATGCTTAATCGTTGAGGCGGATGCCGACGACGACCAAGCTGACGCTGCTCATAACCACGCTCATTAATCATGGCTAAAAATAAAATTGCATTCACCCCGATTGAAGATCGGGTCCTTATTGAGCCAGCTACTGCTGAAACAGTTTCGGCAGCGGGCATCTTTTTGCCGAACAGTGCTAGCGAGACACCGCTACGTGGCGAAGTCCTAGCCGTTGGCGCCGGAGCTCTAAACAAAGATGGTGTCCGCGCTGAGCTACCAGTCAAAGTTGGCGACCACGTGGTGTACGCCAAGTTCTCAGGCTCTAAAATAGAAGTCGGTGGCTGCGAATTTTTAATCGTACGCGCCAACGAAATTCTTGCCGTCATTAACAGTAAATAACATCATGGCTAAACAA
>JAQWRF010000282.1 GCA_029243845.1 Planctomycetota bacterium
CTCAGCTTATCTTGCTCAAATTTAGAACGCGGACCGCGCCCGTAGCCTTGCCAGCGCCTGGCCAAACCTGCGCGAATCGCATCAAGGTCGAGTGGCAAGCCAGCAGGAAGACCTTCAATCATCGCCATCAAGCCGGGGCCATGAGACTCTCCGGCGGTGCTGTAAGTTAAGCTCATGCTGAAACTATATCGTTAACCTGTGTAATCAATTCTAAAATCACGAAGGGCTTGGCAATAATCCCTTGACACCCGTCGAGTTCTAGAACTTTTAGCGCATCTGGATCGTGCGGAGTTCCGGTCACCAACCAAAAGGGTATTTGCATGCCGGATGCGCTCAAACGAGTAAGCATCGACAATCCCGATTCGCCCGCGCCAAGGTGGAAGTCCATTAGCAATGCATCGAAGGAATCGTCGAGTACCAATTTTGACACCTCTGGTAGCGATCCAGTGGCAACCACTTCAAACTTGGCGTACTCGAACGCCATCGTCATCAACTGACACATCCCGGGATCGTTATCTACGATTAATATTTTTTTCATTATTGTTGAGGTGGCACGTCAGACCAAGTCAGTTCGCAGAACGGCAAATCTAATTGCACGGCACCATGAGCAAAGGTTACACGCTGGCGACGTTGGTCAATTTTAGTAACGATCACCGTCTCGCGCAACTTCGGCACATAAACGCGACTGCCTTTCCGCAGGCTCTTAGTGAATGCTCTCCAACGTTTATTCAACGAAACCTTTTCAAGCAAAGCAACCACTTTGGACGCCAACTGCGGGTCGCCATGCTGTTCGACTACTTTCATTAACTCTGCATAATGTACCCTAAACAGCTCTTCAGCCTCGTTTTCGCGCAATTGCTGGCGTCGCAGAGATTCTGCTTCTGACGCTGCAAGTTCACGCGCCACCTGTTGAATGCGGATTTCTTCACGGCTCGCATCTTTGCGCATCACTTCTGCCTGGTGCCGAACTTTACCAACGTCAGCGAGCAAACGCTCCGCCTTGCCGCCACGAGTAGCAAGTTGCTGCGCCCTAGCTAATAGTTTTTTGCTAATACCTAATCCTTCGGCGACTTCAATGGCATGCGAAGCACCCGGGACTCCGACCAGTAACTTGTAACGCGGTGCAAGATTGCTTGGATCAAATTCCATTGAGGCATTTTCAGCACGCTCGATGTCGAAACTAAACAGCTTGAGTTGCCCAAGATGAGTATTCGCGATGCTCATGCACCGCGACTCGAGTAATTCTTCTAGCACCGCCTGACCGATTGCCGCGCCCTCCTCGGGGTCGGTGCCGGTTCCGAGTTCATCGAGCAACACTAGCGAATCAGCGTCGACATCTTCCAAGATTTGCTTAATGCGCATCAAGTGACCCGAGAATGTGGACAGCGAGTTTTCGAGAGATTGCGCATCACCCAGATCAGCAAAAATATTACTTACTAGTGGTACCTTGCTACCGGGAGTAACACAGATTGGCAGGCCACAGTTCGCCAGCCAAACCGACAAGCCTACGGTCTTCAAAACTAAGGTTTTACCGCCAGTATTCGGGCCCGTTACTACCAATAAATCGTAATTGCTACCCAGGCTTAAATCTAAAGGTACGACTGCATCAAAACCAAGTTGCCTCACCAACAGTGGATGTCGCGCTTGATGCAAACTTACGCCGGCATCGCGTTCGACTAAGTCAGGATAAACAGCCTTAATCTCTAGAGCCCATCGCGCACTTGCCAAAGCGATGTCAACCGTACAAATAATTTCATTCAGCATTAATAAGTCATGCTTACGGCGCAACACTGCAAGGCTCAAATCACGGAATACCTGCTCTTCAATGCGTTTAATGTGAAATTCAAGCTCGGAAATTCTATTGCTAATTTCGATGATCGCAGTGGGCTCGACAAAAATCGTATCGCCTGACTGCGAGCGCTCGTGGATGGCTCCGCCCGCTCTGCCAGCGTGCGTAGTTTTCACCGCCAGCAACAATTTACCGACGCGTTGCACGGGTTGGCGCTGCTGCAGTATTCCCTTGTTATGCATCGATTCGGCGATAGAATCAAATTTTTTACTACGCTGCGAAGTAAGCTTTTGAATGTCGCTACGCAACTGCGGAAGCTTGGCATCGGACTCGTCACGGACTCGCCCGCGCTCATCAACCGACTGACGGATAAATTGTGCCAGGTTTGCTGTGTCCGGCCCCGCAACAATCAGCTTATTCAACGCGCGATAGTGATTGCGGATTTTCGCCCAGGCCTGCAGCTGCATATTGCGCTCAAAAGTCTCGCAAGCATCAATCAACTCGTCACCCGACAAAGCACGTTGTTCGCAATGAGCAATCACCACGCGCAGGTCAATACAGCGCGCAAGATTGGGTGGACACTGATTGTCCATTGCCGCCATTACCTCAACTCCATAGTCGCGCCGCAAGTTCGCATCCGCACCATCATGCATCTCGATACCAAGCACAGCCTCTTTGCCAACCTGAGTGGCTGACGACTGGGCAAGCCATGCAAGCACGGGACGATATTCAAGGAGGTCGGCGGACATGAAGCTCTGATTTTAACAGCGCGAGCCTAGCTGAAACATCACTAGCAAAAGCATAGAATAATGACGTGGAAGTAACCCCAATCTCCGAACTGCAACCCATCAGCGCCAACATCCTCGATGCGGTGGGCAACACACCATTGGTGCGCCTACCTGCCGGCTTC
>JAQWRF010000320.1 GCA_029243845.1 Planctomycetota bacterium
CTGTATTGAGAACAGTAATCTTACTCAGCACCATAGCTTTGAATACCAATGGGCTAAATCGCCGTTACAGCGGCGCAAAGACTTTCTAGACATACACCAGCCGTTAGCGGATAAGCTCAATGCGGCGATAGCAGAAGTAGCCCCCGATCTTATCCACATTCACAACTGCACGACTTTCCGCAAAACAGTTTTTTCTACTATCCTTTATACGGAGCAGAAATCTGTGATGACAGTACACGACTTTTCCCTTAACTGGAGCGCCTCTCCTCAGCGGAAAAAAGGCGGTTTAGGGGCATTATTGGCTAATTTAGCTAATCGTCCACAGCACAGCAAAGCAAAGGGCATTGTACTTGATTCCGTGGACATGTTTCTATGCCCAACAAAAGCGATTATGGATGGGCTCGACCTGCCAGTATCAAAATCATTTCTCCACCGCCTTCCGATTCTGCCAGACACCCAAACGGAACTGCCGAGCGATAAGCTGCGAATGTTCTTTGCGGGTACCCTATTTCGCTCCAAAGGCGTCGATGTTTTGCTTGACGCCTTGTCTATGCTAGAGCCATCCATTGAATTCGAGCTTGAAATCGCCGGTAGCGGCGATCAATTAGGCGCGCTGCAGCAGCAAGTCGTCGATTGTGGCCTTTCGGCTAAGGTCCGATTCCTCGGGCAACTCTCCGCTGCAGAGATGAGTGGCGCATACCAGCGCGCAAACTTGCAGGTTTTGCCATCGCGCGTACCGGAAAACTCGCCGCTAACAGTGCTTGAGGCCGGCATCCGAGGACGGGCCTCAATTGCGTCTCACGCCGGTGGGGTGCCTGAACTAATTTCCGAGTCTCGAGGGTGGACATTTACCCCTGAAAGTTCGCCTGATTTGGCTAACAAAATAAATGAAATTGCAAATGACCTTGGCATCCTCGCTGTCAAAGGCAAAAATATGCAAAAATGGGTTCACATAGAATGCGACCCGCCTAAGCACTGGGCGCAGCTGCAGTCGCATTACAAACAGCTCATTTCGTGAAAGTTTTACTCGAGGGTCACCGCTTGGCGCGAACCACCAACTATGGTGGCATTGACTCGTATTGGCACAACTTAGTTCCAGAGCTACTCAAAGAGCATACCGCGGATGCCGAATTCTCGTTATTCACTGCGTTCCTGAATCCTAAACATTTTAAGGCTCTTAAACAATTTGCGCCCCTCGCCAGCAACATGCATCATTGGTGGGCATCACCTGATTTTTTAGCGAGGCTAGGCAAGCTTGAATTCTTTACCGGCGATCACGACATTGTTCACGCGCCCGAGCCTATTTTTAATTTTAGGACTAGTGGCAAGCTAGTCGTGACGGCTCATGATCTGATGTATTTGCATCACCCTCAGTATCTAAAAAACGAATGGGTGCGCAACCTAGTAAAAGGGACGGAGGGCTTAGCAAATCGAGCTGATTACTGGATCTGTAATTCAGAACATACGCGACAGGATTTAGTGAAGCATTACAGTATTCCGCGCGGACGCACTCAGGTGGTGCACATGGGTTTGAGCGAATCGTTTCGCAATGCTTACCAAAACGCAGAATCCATTGCTGCGGTCAAACAGCAATTGCAGCTTGCTGAACGTCAGTACTTTTTGTTTATCGGTTCAGTTGAGGCTAAGAAAAATGTCGAGCTTCTATTGCGCGCATTTGGCATGGCCCTTGGTGCAGGGCTTAATGCTGACCTGGTTATTGGTGGGCGCGCTGGCTGGAAATCGGAATTAGTCCAAGAGGTTGTTGAAGAGCTTCCGCAATTAAAAGAGCGCGTTAAATTTTTAGGATTCGTCGATCAACAAAACATTGCGCCACTCGTTGCTGGTGCGCGGGCATTGGTCCTGCCTTCGCGCTACGAAGGCTTCGGGATGCCTGTAGTTGAAGCTATGGCCGCTGGCACACCCGTCCTTTGTTCCAATCGCGGCGCATTGCCCGAAATCGCTGGCAGTGCCGCACAATTTTTTGACGCCGATGATGTCGAAAAATTAAAATCTTTAATAGAACAGCTCGACGCCGATGACGGAATGTTTGATAAGATGAGGCAGGATGGCCTTGCAAGAGCTCAGAATTTTTCTTGGAAAAAATGTGCGGATGAAACGTTTAGCGCTTACCGTGAAACCATCGCATTGGATTCATGAAACTACTCTTTGACGCCACCGGTATGGCACTCTCTGGTTACCACAAAGGTGGGGCTTATGTCTATGGGCTAGAGTTGTTGAAAAATTTGCAGCAGCTTGACAATGAGCTGAACATCGAATTGTTTTTCAACTTCACGCGTGGCAAGCATAAGTCTAAGATGCTTGAGACCTGCGATATTACCGGAATAACGCAACATTCCTTAACTCAATTTCCGCCGCAATTATTACGCGCATTGCATGTCCCTACGGAATGGTTTGCGGGGCAACATGATGTGTTACACGGCCCATTCGATTTAATGGCCCATACTAATAAAGCTGCACGGGTCGTCACCATCCACGATCTGGCTTTTCTACGCGCACCCGAAGGCCTTCCTAAGGAATGGGTTGCTGACCGAAAAAAATTAGTGCCGCCATCCGCACAGCGCGCGCATCGAGTCATCACCGTGTCAGATTTTTCCAAGCGCGACATTGTAGAACATTTTCAAATTGACCCCGAACGTGTGCAAACCATTTACCACGGTATTACGCCGGGCCTCGAGCCATCCGCTGACAAACAAGCGGATCGCGTCCGTATTAGTGAACGCTATGGAGTGCGTGAGAACTTTGTTTTGTACCTCGGAACTTTGCAGCCAAATAAAAACATCGAAGGCTTGTGTGCTGCTTTCCAGATAATGAAAAAAGAAGGCTACGCTGGCAAATTAATTTTAGCTGGGGCGCAAGGGTGGCTGTTTGATGAAATGTGGCAACGTATTGCTAGCCGCGGCCATGATAAAGATGTGGTGCTAACTGGCTTTGTCGACAGCGAAGATATTCCGCGGCTATACGGCACTTGCGATGCTTTCGCTTTGGTCTCCTTCTTAGAGGGCTTTGGCATTCCTGTCATTGAAGCTATGGCTTGTGGGGCACCGGTTGTTGCTGCAGATGCTTGCTCATTAACAGAGGTGACTGCCGATGCTGGTTTACTCGTAAACCCAAATGACGAGCAACAAATCGCAGATGCCTTGTTAAGCTTATGTCATAATTCTGAGCTTCGTGAAAAAATGATTACGCGCGGCTTTGCGCATGCCGCGAAATTTACTTGGCGCAACACCGCTGTACAACATTTAGAAGCCTATAAAATTGCTATGCAACAACGCTAGTTATGACTGCAACTAAGCTTAAATTCTCGATTTTTTTACCGACGCTAAAGCGCCCGGATTTGTTGCGTAAAAATCTAGAAGCCCTCGAGTTACAAACTCGGCTGCCGGATGAAGTTTTGATTTCCTTGCGTGGCGATCTCGACCCCGAAGGTGTTGCAGTTGTCGATGACTTTATTGCGCGCACCACAAAGTTAAACATTGTAAAGGTGATGCTCACCAAGCCTGGCATCGTGGTCGCTGAAAATGCTCTTCTTGATGCCGCCACCGGAGACGTGGCTTGCCTAATCGACGACGATGCTATTGCGCGACCGTCCTGGCTGGCAAACATCGCGCGCCACTACGAGTCCAATCCAAAGATTGGTGGCGTTGCAGGGCCGCCGATTAATATTGTCGATGGCAAGCCTGAGGTTAAACAAGCCAAATACCAAAATCGGGTTGTCTTCCCAGGCTTTATTCTCGACCAAAGCACGCGGCATTCCAAACAAGTCGTTCC
>JAQWRF010000321.1 GCA_029243845.1 Planctomycetota bacterium
GCCTTCGCAGCGTTAAACTTTCGCCTCAAGAATGGGCGTTTAGCTCAGTTGGCTAGAGCACCAGCTCGACAAGCTGGGGGTCACAGGTTCAAGTCCTGTAACGCCCACCATTCTTTCTAACATATCTGTTCGTTGCGCGTAAAATACTTATATGCGAATGCAACTTCTACCATGCCTGCTGTTCATCTGCTTGGGCTCTAGCGCTATTGCGCAGCAAGCCGGCCCTGACTCAGTGCGTTTTACGACCGAGGCGCGAGTTTATCTCTCATCGGGTCCCGCGGTAGTGAACATCGGTGTTTACCTGGTCTCACTTAGCGATGGTGCCGCAGTTACTTCTCTACAATCGATGCCCGCGTCGAGCCGTCAAATTAGTCAAGGCACGGGTGTGATTATCGACGAGCGTGGTCTGGTGATAACTAATGCGCATGTCGTGAACCACAAAAGCAATAATGGCACGATTGTCTACAAGTTATCCTTTGCCGAGCAATTCGGGGGCAAGTCGGTGTTAGCTCGATTGCATAGTATTGACGAACAGTCCGACTTAGCCTTGCTAAAAATATTAGATAGCGAGAAATACATGCCGATCGTCTTCGCCAAAGAGAATGACTTAATGATTGGCGAAAAAGTAATCGCGATCGGATCGCCACTCGGAAATTCACATTCACTCACTTCCGGAATTTTATCGGGCATCAACCGCGACATTGATGTCAATGTAGCACATAACAAAACTATGAAGCTAAAAGGCTTGATCCAAACGGACGCTGCCATTAATTTCGGCAACTCAGGCGGGCCTTTACTTAATTCTTTGGGCGAACTGATTGGCATCAACAATGCCACAGCGCAATCAGCCGATGGTATTGGCTATGCAATCCCTATTAAACGAGTCAATCAGATTTTGCACGAGCGCCTGCGCCGGCCGCGTGTTTGGCTAGGAGTCCAGTTGAAGAACGACAGCGAGCTGATTGCCGAATACATCCATCCACGTTCACCTGCCGCTAGTCAAGGCATAATGCTTGGTGATAGGCTCGCAGCAATCAATGGCATTGCCGTAGCGAATCTTGATGATTTCTTTAACGAAATGATACTGATTGAAGAGGAGCAACCTTTTATCGTTGATGTGCAGCGAGGCAACCGCTCGCTGCAACTTGAATTATCTCTTCCTAACATTCGGGTACGAGAAACTTTAGGCGCGCTCGGCTTCGAAGCGAAACCAGTCACGCGGGTTTACCATGACGAATACAATCGCCCAAGAAGGTTACGTGCCGTTGAAGTAACAACGGTGATAGCGAACTCGCCCGCTTCAAACATAGGCTTGAAGGCTGGAGACACCATACACTCCATGCGAAAAACACCCGAAGGGAATCTTTCCGGATGGGCACCCGTCGCTTCAATGGCGCAAATCGTTCAGTTTGCTCAGCGCAAAGACTTCGTGCGCGGCGACTATAACATCATGTGGTCTTCAGCTGACGGCAGTTACCAGCAAGGCAAACTCGTTCTTGTTAACAACTAGCTGCTAGACATTTACGCAAACCATCTAATAAAGAAGTGTTTGCGGAATACCCTAGCAGTTGTTGCGCGCGACAAATGTCGGCCACGGATTCACGAATATCGCCTTCGCGAGCTGGCGAATAATTAAAAGGCGCGTCCTCGAAGTCGCAGATGGCGCAAATATTCTGCCACAACTCTAGGATGGTGATGGCATTGCCGGTGGCGATATTCATTACCGCAGAACCTGGATTAGCGTTGGCATAAGTAGTCGCTAGTAAATTTGCGCCAACGACATCGTCGACAAAAACAAAATCGCGCGTTTGCAACCCATCACCAACCACGTTAGCAGCGATATTTTCACTTGCCCATTTTGAGAACAATGAAATCACGCCAGAGTAAGGAGACGAAGGGTCCTGCTTGGGGCCGAATACATTGAAGTAGCGTAAAGCAACAGTGTTCAAGGAGCTAGCGGCTAGAGCTTGTTCTCCAGCGAGTTTGTGGTCGGCGTAAGGCGACATCGGCGCCAAAGAGCAATCCTCTTGCTTAGGCAAGGTCGGTTCGTCGCCGTACACTGCCGAGCTAGACGAAAAGACCACGCTATGAGCTCCGTGTGTAGTAGCCGCTTCGATCAAAGACAGTGTGCTTTGATGATTCGCTTGATAAGCCAGTTGCGGATGTTCAATCGAGAACGGCACACTCGGACGGGCTGCTAAATGGTAAATGTTTTCAACGTCTGCGCATACCCTATCGGCAACTTCGGGGTCACTGACATCGCCAATGACCAGTTCGAGATCGAGGCCTGCAATATTGTGTTCGTAGCCCGTAGATAAATCGTCGACAATACGAACTTGACGCCCATTGCGTACTAATTGTTCTGCGATATGAGAACCGATGAAACCACAGCCGCCGGTTACGAGGTCTACCATATGCTCAATTCGTCTGCCAAAGGATGGGCGCGGCTCCATTGACGGTAATGCGTTAAGCCATCTCGTAATGAAGTTTTTGGAGAATACCCGAGTTCTTTTTGCGCCAAACTAATGTCGGCAAAAGTCAGGGGCACATCGCCTGGCTGATCTGCAAACTGTTCGATGATGGGTTCTCTACCACAAACTTCGCCGACGCAGTCAATCATCTGTCGCAGACTCACGGGTGCCGAATTGCCGAGGTTATATATTTTATAGCCTTCACAGCGTTCGCAAGAACGATAGATACCATCGACGATATCGTCAATATAGGTATAGTCACGCGCGCTCAGTCCATCGCCGAACATAGGGACTTTCTTGCCGGCGTCGACTAGGCTTATAAACTTTGCCATAGCCATTTCTGGTCGCTGCTTAGGACCATACACTGTGAAGAAGCGTAACAGAGTCGTGGGGATACCGTGCAAATGACTGAAGGTATGGCACAAGACCTCACCCGCCTTTTTACTCGCGGCATAAGGCGAAACGGCTAACGAAGTCTCAGCTGATTCAGCAAATGGCGGGTTGTCGTTTGCACCGTACACGCTAGACGATGATGCCATCACAAAACGCGTGTCGGTAGTATGCTTCAGCTGCTTAAGCAAATTAAGCGTGCCGCGCACATTAACCTCAAAGTAACTTTCAGGATCTACGATAGATGGGCGCACCCCCGCCTTCGCCGCCAGATGCACAACAACATCAAAGGTATGCTCGGCAAACAAATCGGCAACGAGTTGTTCGTTGAGGATGTCGCCCTCAATAAGTTTAAAGTTCGAATGGACCTGCAAGCCTTTAAGATTATGTCGCTTTAATTTTACCGAATAAAAGGGATCAAAATTATCGAGACCAATGACTTGGCACCCTTCGTCAAGCAGCCGCTGTGAGAGACTAGAACCAATAAAGCCGGCTGCTCCAGTGACGAGAACCTTCGAAAACTTTTTAACGGGTAATGAACTCATTCTACAGTAACGGATTTAGCGAGGTTACGAGGTTGGTCAATGTCACGTTCAAGAAGCAATGCGACTTGATAAGATAATAATTGTAGCGGGATGATTGTAATGAGCGGCGCCAATAATTCAGGCACTTCTGGCACTTCTATCATGAAATCTGAAGCATCTCGAGCAACACTGTCGCCACTTGCGGCAATCACAACAACTTTACCGGAACGCGCGCGAACCTCCTGAATGTTTGACAACATTTTTTGATAGGTGCGCCCAGTAGTAGCTAGAGCCACTACTGGGAAATTTTCGTCAATAAGAGCAATCGGACCATGTTTCATCTCGCCTGCAGGATAGCCCTCGGCATGAATGTATGATATTTCTTTAAGCTTAAGCGCCCCCTCGAGAGCGACTGGGTGCTGCAAGCTGCGACCCAAGAACAAGCAAGATTTAACCGTTGCTAAATACTTAGCAGCAGCCGCAATTTGCTCACTCACTTCGGGACGGAATGAGGCATCGAGGTTGACGCGCAAATGCCGCAAGTCTTCGATGAGCTTGCGACCGGCGGCGGCATCCAGCGTGCTGTTCGCGCGTCCGATGTGAATAGCGAGCAGATAAAGAGCTGTTACTTGACCAAAGAAAGCCTTGGTAGAAGCAACACCAATCTCAGGGCCGCAGTGCGTAAGGACAAGGTGATCGGCCTCACGCGCGAGCGTCGAGCCTTGCACATTACAAATGCCTAGAACCTTTCCTCCTCGGCGTTGTACCTCGCGCATTGCCCGCAAAGTATCCGCAGTTTCACCTGATTGTGAAACGACGACGGTTAAAGCATTGTCTTCTTCTAATTCTGGAGAATACAGAAACTCAGAGGCATTTAAGGTTTCGCCCGGAATGCGTGCCAGTTCGGCCAGCATCTGTTGACCAATAAGCGCGGAATTCTGAGAAGTACCCATCGCCATAAAGCGCAGTCGTTTTATGCTACGCAAATCATCTTGCGAAAGACCAAACTCTAGTTCGAATTCAATATCACCTTTTTGATCATTGCAACGATCAAAAGCGGTACGCGCTAAAACCGCAGGCTGCTCATAAATTTCTTTGAGCATAAAATGCGGGTACCCGCCACGCTCGGCTTCTTCCGGAGACCAGTTACAGTGGTAAAGGTCGCGCTCGATAGGCGCCCCACTTTTGTCAAACAACTGATGGCTGTCTGACTTCAAGACTGCTGTCTCACCGTTTTCTAATATCAAGAACTCGCGGGTTAGGTGTAACAGAGCCGGCATGTCGGAAGCGGCGAAGCGCCCAAATTCACCTACGCCAATAACGAGTGGACTATCCATGCGCGCCACGACCAAGACGCCTGGCTCGGCGGCGGCCATAGCCACCAAACCATAAGAACCAGATGCCGCTTCTAATGCCGCGCGAACTGCACCATGTAAATCTTGACCCTGGCGCATGTACATGGCAATCAAGTTGGCCAAAATTTCAGTATCGGTATCGGTGCTAAAAGCATGGCCACAGTCTGTTAGCTCTTGGCGTAACTCGAGGTAATTCTCGATAATACCGTTATGCACAATGACCAAGTCCTTGCGGTCGTCACAATGCGGATGAGCGTTGCGGTCAGCAGGCGGGCCATGTGTAGCCCATCGCGTGTGCGCAATGGCTTGCGTCGAACTCGGCAGCTGATTCTCTTGCAGCTCTTTCTCAAGGTTCGCAATCTTGCCCATTTTACGACGAATCTCTATGGCTCCGTCGTGTAAGACAGCCATGCCCGCTGAATCATAACCACGATATTCGAGAGTTTTAAGACCAGCCAGAACATCAGCACGCACATCGCGGGAGCCACAAACGGCAGCAACGATCCCGCACATTTATCGCTGCTCCTTCAAAACAGTTTTAAAGTAGTCGAGTGACATTTCAAGACCTTGCTCTAGAGCAATAATCGGCTCCCAACCCAGCACCGCTTTCGCCTTAGAGATATCCGGACGACGCACTAACGGGTCATCTTCGGGCATAGGACGAAACTCAATCGAATGCTCGGAACCCACGACTCTATTAACCGTTTCAGCGAATTCTAAAATAGTCATTTCAACAGGGTTTCCAACATTGGTCGGCAAGTGCTCATCGGACATCATCAATTTGAAAATACCGTCAATTAAATCGTCTACATAACAGAAAGAACGCGTTTGCAGACCATCGCCATTAATCGTAAGTGGCTCGCCAAGGATGGCGTTGCACATAAGCGCCGGTACCACTCGTCCGTCGTTGAGCCGCATGCGTGGGCCATAGGTGTTAAAGATGCGAACCAAGTGAGTGTTTAGACCATAGACACGGTGGTAAGCCATCGTCATTGCCTCAGCAAAACGCTTTGACTCGTCATAACACGAACGTGGACCGATGGGGTTTACATTACCCCAGTACGACTCGACTTGAGGGTGCACCAATGGGTCGCCATAACACTCTGATGTCGAAGCCTGAAGAAAGGCTGCATCCTTCACTCTTGCCAACTCGAGCAAGTTCATGTTTCCTTCGGAGCCTACCCGCAGTGTCTCAAGCGGAATCTGCAAGTAGTCTATCGGTGAAGCCGGAGACGCCATGTTGTAGACATAATCGACATCGCCGTCGACGGTGAATGGCTGTACGATATCTTGTTCAATCAGCTCGAAATTAGCGTTGTCAGCAAGATGGGAAACGTTATCGCGGCTTCCCGTTACAAAGTTGTCAATAGCGACAACCTGGAAGCCTTCGGCAAGAAGGCGATCGCAAAGGTGAGACCCAAGAAAACCAGAGCCTCCTGCAATTACAGCGCGTGGCATGTTATTCATTTAAGAAAGTGTCGAGGTACGAAGTATCGAAATCGGCGTCGACGAACTGTTGGTCGTCTAAGATCGCGATGTGTAAGGGAACAGTTGTAAAAACACCCGGGCCGTCAACAATCACCTCGCCCAATGCACGTTTGCCAATACGGATAGCCTCTTCGCGGTCTTTGCCGTGAACGATGAGCTTGGCAATCATCGAATCATAAGTAGTGGGTATCTTGTAATTTGCGCCGACGTGAGTGTCTATCCGAATACCGGGTCCGCCTGGCCAGTAAAGGTCAGCAATAGTACCGGGTGCTGGTGCAAAGTTGCGCGCGGAATTCTCGGCGTTAATTCGGAACTCAATCGCATGCCCCGTTAAGGTCACATCGCTTTGAGTGATATCAAGGTCAATACCTGCGGCAATCATGATTTGCCACTTCACGAGGTCGATACCGGTAACCATCTCGGTAACGCAGTGCTCGACCTGGATGCGGGCATTCAACTCAATGAAGAAAAAGTTTCCGTGTTTATCGAGCAAGAACTCGACGGTGCCAGCGTTTACGTAACCACTCGTCTTGGCAAAATTTATTGCCGCTTCACCCATTGCCTTCCGTAGTTCAGGAGTAGTAGCAGGCGAAGGAGATTCTTCAATGAGTTTTTGGTGACGGCGCTGAATGGAGCAGTCACGTTCGCCAAGATGAATAACGTTGCTATTGTTGTCAGCAAGGATTTGCACTTCGACATGGCGTGGCTCTTCGACGAACTTTTCAATGTAGACTTTGTCGTCGTCAAAAGCACCCATCGCCTCCTGCTGTGCTGCATTAAAACAAGATGCGAAATCTTCGGCACTGCCAGCACGACGCATGCCGCGCCCACCACCACCAGCAGCAGCCTTAATCATTACCGGATAGCCCACTTGCTCAGCCACTTCGGCACCGTGTTCGAGGCTATCGACCGCACCGTCAGAGCCAGGCACCACGGGCACCCCTGCCTTGACAGCCGTTTCTTTAGCATTGGACTTATCGCCACAAGAATCGATGATCTCAGGTGACGGACCGATAAAGACAATATCGCACGCAGCGCACACCTCGGCAAAGTGCGCGTTTTCTGCAAGGAATCCGTAGCCAGGGTGAATAGCTTCAGCGCCCGTTATTTCTGCAGCAGAAATAATACGTGTGATGTCTAAATACGACTCGGCGCTTGGTGCAGGACCAATACAAACAGAGTCATCGGCTGCTTTAACATACACAGCATCGCGATCTGCTTCGCTGTAAACAGCAACGGCCTCGATGCCCAAATCGTGAGCGGCACGAATGATGCGTAAAGCAATTTCGCCACGGTTGGCGACAAGAATGCGCTTAAACATTTTAAGCCTTGTACTTGAACAAGTTTTGGCCGAACTCGACAGTGTCCCCATCGGATGCTAACACCTCGATAATTGTGCCTCTAAATTCTGCGTGGATTTCGTTGAACACTTTCATCGCTTCGAGAATGCAAATGACATCGTCACCGCCAACCGAATCGCCTGCTTCTACGAAGGCGTCCGATTCGGGGTTTGGGCGACTGTAAAAAGTGCCGACCATTGGCGAAGTAAAGTACAAAGCATTATCTTCTTCGGGCTCGACAGCCATCGGAGGCACTTTAGTGAGTGGAGCAGCTGCGACAGCGGGTGCGGCGACAGAATGCATGACAGGTGCATCGTTTTGGCGCGACAAACGCACTTCGGTTTCGCCGTGCGCGTAATGCAGTTCGGTAAGACCGCCTTCATCCATGAGGGCGAGTAATTCTTTAACAAGTTTTAAATCCAATGGTTTATTTGGTTGCGGGGAGGTTCGAGAACCCGAGACCCCTATTTTGCACGATACAGACCACTATTTCCCCCCGATTTCTCGAGAAGCCGTAAATTCTCGATAGAAATCGATTTATCTAAAGCCTTAGTCATGTCGTAAACGCTAAGCGCAGCGACTGATGCTCCGGTCATGGCCTCCATCTCAACACCCGTCTTCGCATGACAGCTTACGCTACATTCTACTATCAACCGCGGTTTGCCGCTCGGGCAGGCATATATTTCAACCTCAACGGCATCTAATGGCAGCGGATGGCACATGATGATCAAATCTGCTGTGCGTTTAGTCGCAGCAATGCCCGCTAAGCGCGAACATTCAATGACCGCCCCCTTAGGAGCGTTGCCCTCTAATACTGTGGAGAATATGTTCTCCGGGAAATGAACCTCGCAGCCCACTTTAGCAAAACGCGCAGTCACCTCTTTGCTGCCGACATCGACCATGCTGGCGGCACCATTTTCTTTTGTATGGGTTAATTTAGGCGAAGATTTCATTTAATGTTTCACGTAGTTATACGTAGTATAAGTTAACACTGGTAATAGATTAACCTCACCGCCACCAAATAATGTTAACTGCAGCTTCCATTTTCTTAGCCACCTTGCTTACTAGCCTACAGCAAGACCCTATTTCTGATTTAATATCTAATGCCGAGAAGTCAACCCCTACGCAAGCTTTGCTGCTGGCCGACGCACTTGCTCCTAGTCTAGACGCCAAGCAATTAGTCGATGCTGGCAAGCGCATTTTGACCGCGAGCCCCAAAGCGATGCTCGCCTTAGGCCAGTTGCAAACTCATACTGACGCACCCTTGCACATCGAAGATTTAGCGACTCTACTGCATCCGAACTTCGGTGAACTTAGCCAAGCTGTGCTCCGTATATTTAGCAACGACGCTTTCTACGATCGGCAACAGCCGGCTACCGCTTTGCAGGAATGGACGGCGTCCTTAGCGAAGAGCAATGTCGACGCATGGACTGAAGCGCAATTATGCCTTGCCAACAATGCGCCTGCCGCTTTACGGCGCATTGCCCTACGCGAACTCCGTAGCGCGTGTTATGACACTGAGAATCCTGGGTTGGCGACACTTGCTATACTCGCATTAGCGCGCTCGTCATCACCAATAAGCCCCGATGAGGTTGCCTTGCTGACAAAGGTCTCCGAAGGGATCAACATGCATGCAACGCATGCTCGGTCTTTACTTGCCGGATTACAGCAAGAGCAATTGTTTCGCGACAAGATAGATTCTTTAAACAAACTTTTTCAAGTCAACCCAGACGTGTCCTTATCGGACGAGGATAGTGACGAACTCGATTCTTTAAGAGAGTTGCTAATGCGTATTGAACGTCAGCATATGGAGGGCAAGAATTATACGCGTCAAGAATTAATCGGTGCCGCCGCCGACGGCATGCTGCATTTGCTCGACCCACACTCATCCTATTTTTCAGGTGACGAATTCAGCGATTTCATGTTTGGCATGACTCAAGAATACGGTGG
>JAQWRF010000323.1 GCA_029243845.1 Planctomycetota bacterium
GTTTAAAGACGAAGTTCGTGAGCTGGGGCGCGTTTTAGGGTTGCCAGATGCAATGGTAGATCGCCAGCCTTTTCCAGGCCCTGGCTTGGCGGTACGTTGCGTTGGTGACTGTCAGCCGGAACGCATTTCGCGTTTGCGCCAGGCCGATAAAATAGTGCGCGAAGAATTCGAGTCGCGCGGCGAGCATCATGGGGTGTGGCAATACTTTGCCGTTCTCACGGGTGCTAGCTCTGTAGGTGTTATGGGTGACCAGCGCACTTACGAGGAGGCCTGTGCGATTCGTGCGGTTCAATCGAATGACGGCATGACTGCTGACTGGGTTTACCCCAGCCGCGAGTGTTTGCAGGCTATCTCAAGCCGTGTCATTAACAATGTGCGCGGTATTAATCGTGTGGTTCTTGATATTACATCAAAACCTCCGGGTACCATAGAATGGGAATAATGGATCAAGTCCTCGAGCATTTCGTAGATAAAGCCAGCTTGGTTTTGGCAACCGTATGTATTTTACTTAGCGGATTGTTTAGCTTGGCTTCAGGGTCGCGGCGTTCAACCAGCAATCGCTTGTCCGGACTGATGGGAGAAAAGTTAGTTTCGTTGCAGCCGTTGCGCAGTGCGATGCAGGCCAAGGCGCGTTCGCAGTTTGCTGCTGGTTTGATAACCATTGCGGGTTTATTGCTTATGCAGTCTATCTTGCTGCCCGCTTCTTATTCTTTTACTTTGGCGACAGGTTTGTTGATTGGCATCTTAGCGCTATCTTTGATTACGATATCTTTTCTAGACAAGTTGGTAGAAAAAGCGATGCGACGCTCTTTACTGAAGTATATCAACACACATGCTTTTGAATTCGAAGATAATATTGCGCTATCGCAAGAAATCGGATCTCTGTTCGGTGTAGAAGTTTCTGCCGACGATACGCTTGAATCGTTTCTGAAAAAACTGCGATTGGCTTTAGGGGTTAAGCAGCCTCCAGCCAAAATGTTTGGTGCGCGCACGCCGCACTACCCGATTAAATAAGTGCTGTCTTGAAGACGGCCTCTGCGTCTACGCAGTATGTCCTCCTTAATTGACGCCTTGTTGATGCCTAGCTGTTGTGCATGCGGGCAAGTAGCACTGTTGGTGGTCATGCCTACTGTTGGCGCGCGTGTTTGCGAAGCTTGCGCATTAGAATTGTCGCCGACAGTCATTCAGGTTCCGCTGCGTGAGTGCCAACAGCGTTATGCTTTCTTTGAGTACGCTGGGTCCGTTGTGCCCTTGCTCTCGCGGGCAAAAGACGAGGCCTTTGGCAGCCACTATTATGCTGTGCAATCTCTGTTTACGGCTGCTGCTATACCGTTGATTGGCAAAGAGAAGGCGGCTGAAGTTATTGTCACTCAGGTTCCGTCGTCGTTGCGGCGATCGATTATTGGCTGGTATTTGCCCACGGCAATGGCGCGTCACTTAGCGAAAAAACTTAATGTAAAGTATGCGCCTTTGTTGCGCCGTGCAAAGCAGGTTGGCAGGCAGTCTGGCTTAGGCGCAATCGAGCGTCGCACCAATGTCCAGGGGTGTTTTGCGCCGCGGCGATTCCTCCTGCGCAACGTTACCAAAGATTCGTTGGTGGTCGTGGTCGACGATGTAAGCACTACCGGGGCATCGCTTGGCGAAGCGGTGCGTTGCCTCAGACAGATAGGTTGCACAAATGTAATGGCGATTAGCCTAGCAATTTCCCCATTGCGCGCGCGGGGTTGTTAAAATAATTCAGTGCGAGTTTTCCTTAATCTATATGGCGGGGTAGCAGGCGACATGTTGGTGTCAGGTCTTTACGATTTAGCCTCTGATGCTGGTGTTGATTTGGCAGCTGCCGATGAGCTATTGGCTTCATTCTCCTTTGGCGAAGTGCAAATATCTTTTGCACAAGCTGCCCGTCATGGCATTAGCGGTCGCAGCTTCTCGGTTGACGCGGGCATAGATCAGCCACATCGTCATTTGTCCGATGTGCTAGCTATCATCGACGAGCTGGCTCTGAGTAAGCGCGCGCGCAAGTGGTCCATAGCGGCCTTTGATTGCCTCGCAACTGCCGAGGCGAAGGTGCACAACAGCAGCCGCGAGCAAGTTCATTTTCATGAAGTTGGCGCTGTCGATTCTATTGTCGACATCTGCATGGCGAGCTGTTTGCTTGACTTGCTCAATCCACAGAAAGTGTATTGTTCTCCAATCCCAGTCGGCAGCGGCACGGTTCACTGCGAGCACGGTGAAATGCCCGTGCCGGCACCAGCGACTCTCGAGTTGCTGAAAGGATTGCCAAGTTGTGGCTTTGATTTGCTCTCTGAGCGCGCCACCCCGACGGGTGTCGCCTTGCTGCGCGCTTGGCAAGTCGATTTTTCCTCGAGAAGTGCTGCAATTACTAAGCATGTTGGTTACGGCATGGGTAGCAACGATTTCAAAGATCGCGGCAACTTTCTGCGTGTACAACTTGAAGAGCTTGCTAACGAATCGGAGTGTGTCGTCGAGTTGCGCACGATGGTAGATGACCAAACGGGTGAGGTCATCGGTCACGCCCTAGAAAAATTGCGTCAGCAGCAGATATTAGAAGCATATTTGTTGCCCGTTATGGCAAAAGATTCGCGACCTGGTTTTGAGATTGTGGTTATCTGCGATATCTGTCAGCAGCACGATGTCAGCCGATTAATATTTGAATTACTGGGCACGCTTGGCATCCGCAATACTGTTCTTGAGCGTAGCACTTTGAAGCGCAGCGAGTTTGTGCAGCACGGTGTACGTCATAAAATACGTATGCATAGCGATAGCGAACATGTTATTGGTGCCAAGGCAGAATTTAAAGATGTGGTGGTTGAAAGCGAGAAATCTAAGGATTATCCGCGACAGGTACTCGACCGTATAAAGCCTTCTGATGATGCCTAAACCGCCCATAGGGCGGCTCGCGCCAAGCCCGACCGGAGTGATCCACCTCGGAAATATTCGCAGCTTTTTGCTGGCGTGGCTCGACATTCGCTCGCGTAACGGTACTTTATTATTACGCGTCGAAGATCTCGATAGCCCTCGCGTCAAAAAAGGATCTGCAGCACAATTGATAGCCGATCTTGAATGGTTGGGTCTCGATTACGATTCAGAGATTGTTTTTCAGTCACAGCGCAGCACGCTATATGAAGAGGCACTGCAGAAATTGATTGGTCAAGGCAATGTATATCCATGCGCTTGCTCACGCCGTGAGATTGAGTTGGCTGCTAGCGCGCCGCATGCTGAAGATGGCTCTACTGTTTATCCATTGACTTGCTACCAGCGGTTCTCATCGTATGGCGAAGCTAGCGAGTGTGCGGGTCGCCCAGCTTGTTGGCGATTCCATTTTGAGCAAAGTAATATCCGCTTTACCGATGGTTTCTGTGGTGACAAAGATTTTGAAACAAAGTCATTGTCTGATTTTATTGTTAGTAAGAATAACGGCGAGGCAGCATACCAATTAGCTGTTGTAGTTGACGATGCTGCACAAGGTGTGACCGAGGTGTTGCGTGGCGATGATTTACTCGACAGTGCGGCACGACAAATAGCTATTTATCAGGCTCTGGGAGTAGATGTTCCAACATTTAAGCATGTGCCTTTGGTCGCCGGAGAAGACGGTAAGCGTTTAGCCAAACGTCATGGCGACACAAGCCTGAATCACTTCAAACAACACAATGTGAGTCCGCAGAAGATCATAGGTTGGTTAGCTTATGCTTCCGGATTGACCCGCGACTTGCACGAGTGTTTGCCACAGCAATTGTTGGGTGATTTTGATCTAAAAAAATTAGATGCAAAGCCGCTTGTTTGGCGCGGTGATTTTACTACTTGAGGCTATTGCGGGCGTGGCATAAACCAGCAACGCCGAATGCAGCGCCATACTCCTTGCCTGACGCGTCCAGGAAAAAATCAAGCATCGACCCATCACCGTGCTGTGTCTTTACTACGCTATTGACATAAGGACTAAAGAATGGTTGCGCCTCTTTCTTTGGCAACATCTCCAGTAACAGCCCAGCATAGTAGTGACCAAAGAAGTAAAAATACCCCGAGTTGTAATGGTAGGCTTCATGCGGAGTAGGTCGTCCGCGAGCAATATCTAAATAGTGGTGATTAGCGAACAATTGTTGCAGTCCTGTTATGATTTGTTCATGACCAATCGGCGATTTATATCCCATCTGCTTAGCCAGATACAGTGCGTAATTGCACGACTGTATACGGGACAAGCCACCTTTGACATTATCAATGCCGGTGCCAGTATCAACGCGAGGAATGATTTCGACGCTATAAGTGTAAGAGCCATCAGGCAAGCGGCAATGAATTAAGGTGTCAATAGCCACCCGCAACCGATGCTCATCGACGCTCCATCCAAGCTGTTTTGCTTCAAGCAAGCCAATCACTGCCACCGCAGTCTGGAAGGAGGTCGCCCAATTGGGTGTGACCGCTTTCGTTTCGTCGGCGTAGTATGCCCAGCCTCCCATTGGCGATTGATACTTGTACAGCTCTTGCATAATTACCTGTGCACGCTGCCGAATCATTTTAGTCCGATGCGTTTTTTCAATGTAAGCATTGTTTCCGGCCCGAGTAAGTGCACACAGTGAATAAACGTATGCCCAGGTGTTGTCCGTATCCCAGTCATCTGGGCGCTTCACTAAAGGGCTTTTGCACAGGTAATCTATTGCCCGTGCAATGCGAAGATCCCGGGCGTCGTCCTGCGGCTGCGCCATCCATGCCATGGCAGCAATGGACGTGGTTGCGATATGCCATGAACGATTTGCCTCAGCATTAGCCCAGACATCATGCAATGCTGGAGTAGCGTTTAGGCTAAGACCACCATTTTTTGTTTGCCGGCTGTATAAGAATGCATTGCCGCGTTCAATCGCAGTGTCGCATGCCTGTTCCGCGAGCTCAAGTTCCGAGCTTTGAGCGCTGCAACACAAGAGCGCCATAGCGACAAGACTATTCATCTTCTGAGTCCGCGCGCAACTCGGCAATAAATAGCTTAAGGTCGCTAATCTCAGCGCTGAGTTCAACGCGCGAGCTAGTATGCTCTGCCTCTAGGTAAGCAATGTTCAACTTGGCGTATGTAACGTCGTAGTCGAGGTCGGCTTGAGCACGAGCCATGCCTAGCTGTACCCATTTAGTTATTTCAGATTGCGCTAACTCCACAGATATTTGTTGGCGCTGTAAATTTCGTTCCGCACGGTTTAGCACCATTTGAGCTGTCACATCAGCAAGGTTGTTGCGGTCGTACATAATTTTCAGTTGTTCGAGCTCTTCAGTGGAGTCATCAAGCGCGTCTTGTTCGAGCAATAAGTCTAGGCGTAAAGATTTTTCCGTTTCTGCTTTACCAAAACTATTGAATAAATTCAATTCGTGTTCAGCGCGAGCAAGAGAACCTCTTGCATCGAACATCTCTAGGTGTTGCGACTGAGTTAATGTGGTCATACGCAATTCAGAGAGACGGAGCTCCTGGACGGAAGAGCTTATTTCGCTTTGAGCAAAAAGGGATTGGCAGCAAAAAAAGAGTAGCAGGGTCAGGGTTGTTCTCATCTCATAACTATATACACAACTTACCCCATAAAAAAAGAAACTCGTGAATGAACACGAGTTTCTTTGAGCAGCCCTTATGTGGTTAGTCTGCGCTGCCGTAAGGAGAGTTGTCATAGCTTAGAACCCATTTGTTGGCGAAGAAGTATTGACGTGCTTTGCTATCATAGATTGGCGCCGTATACTCGCGGTGGCTGTAAGTCGAGGCGTAGAATGAATCTTGTGTCTTTGCGTTAGCCATGCCAGGAGCCGACAAAGCTGATCTAGAAGCTTCGGATGCGTATGGGTCGCTTACGTCTCGATTAAAGAAATACTTGCTCAGAAATTCTCCACCAGCTGCGAGGCCGGTGCGACGCATTTCAAAACCTTCGTTGCCAGTTGCAGGGCCAGATGCGCATGCGGTTAGACTACCGAAAAGAAGAACAGAAACTAGAAGCTTATTAATCATGAGTGTTACGTAAAACGTAGGAGTCATAGGTTAATGCACCTGAGGCATCTCGTCAATGCTTGCGCGGCGGTATCCTATATCCCACGATGGGAGCAAAACCTTTCACTAACCCTCGGGGAACCCGCGATTTGCTGGGCGAAAACCTCGTATTAATCAAACACCTTGAGCGCACGGCGTCTATGGTGGCGGCTGTGGCGGGCTATCAAGAGGTACGCACACCATTGTTCGAAGAGACTCGGTTGTTCAAGAGATCCCTTGGCGAGGCGTCAGATGTGGTAGAAAAAGAGATGTTTAGTGTGCCGAGGCGCGGTTCTGAAGGGGCTGAGGCTATGGCAAAAGGCTTTACTTTTCGCCCCGAGGGCACTGCGAGTACGGCTCGAGCTTATGTCCAGGGAGGCTTCGCAGCCTCCGCACCCTTGCAAAAGTGGTTCTACATAGGTCCAATGTTCCGCTACGAACGTCCGCAAAAAGGGCGCGAGCGTCAATTTAACCAGTTCGGCGTTGAAGCATTTGGTGCTCAATCAGCTAGCCTTGATTCCGAAGTAGTAGGCATCGCGGTCCGGTTCTTTCAAGAACTAGGCTTCGACGACCAACTTGAGGTTCGTGTCAACAGCATGGGTGACGCCGAAGACCGCGAGAAATGGTCGCAAGTGCTACGCGAGTTTTTCGCCGAACAAATGCAGGGTAGTAGCGAGCGCTGTGCGGATTGCCAGTCGCGATACACACGCAATGTGTTTCGCTTGCTCGACTGTAAGTCCACGCGCTGCATCGAGCTCAATGAAGGCGCGCCAAATCTTTTTGCAGTTATGGGTGACGCAGCCGCTTCTCATCACCAGCAGTTCATCGCTTGTCTTAACAACTTGGGCTTAAAAGTAATCGACGACCCAAGCATTGTACGTGGCCTCGACTACTACACCCGCACGGTTTTCGAAGTACATTACCCACCCCTCGGAGCACGCTCAGCACTATGCGGTGGCGGCCGCTACGACGGGCTGGTCGAAGAAATGGGCGGACGTCCTACTCCAGGTGTGGGCTTCTCCGTCGGCTTTACACCAACTGAACTCGCCCTGGCAGAGCTCAATTTGCCTGCAGCGGCAGACCTCGCGGACTTGCGCCAACAATTGTTGCCACAAGTTTATGGCGTTGCGGTCTCTGATGAGCAACGCGACGATTTATTCATTCTTTGCGAGAAATTGCGTCGCGCTGGCATCAGCGTCGAACTCGATTATCGTGGCAAATCACTTAAAGCGCAATTCAAAGAGGCCAATCGCAGTGGTGCGCGCTGGGCGATAGTACTCGGCGATAGTGAAAACGAGAATAAGCAAATCGTGCTTAAAAACATGCAGCAAAAAACAGAGCAGATAATCGCGCAAGACGATTTGTTGGCTGCGTTAAAAGACGCATGAATACCGTAGTATTCGGTGGCTCTTTCGACCCTCTGCATGACGGTCACATCGCGGCTGCCGACGCCGTTCAAAAAAGCTTTGCCGTCGATGAGTTTTTATGGACACCCTCTTGGCACGCGGTGCATAAACTTGATGCGAAGCCGGCAGACGCCGATTTCCGTGTGCGATGTATTGATAGCGTGCTGCCTAGTCGTCCGCAAAACGAAAGCCTGTGTTTGCTCGAGACAGACTCTCAGCGCCTGTGTTATAGCGTGGATACTTTGCAGTTATTGTCTCGGCAAAACCCCGAGCGCGAGCTTTACTTCTTAGTGGGAGGTGATTCTTTGTCGCATTTAAATACTTGGCATGACTTGCCGCGTCTGTTTGCCACCTGCCGTTTTCTATTGGTACCACGTCCTGGGTGGGGCGCGCAGCAACTCGCGGACTACACGGCTTCTTTGGCACCCGATTTACGCAGGCTT
>JAQWRF010000352.1 GCA_029243845.1 Planctomycetota bacterium
AGATAGTTTTGAGGTGTCGTGCGCGATGGCCGTGAAGTTAGTGCAGCGCTTGGTTGAAGACGGAGCTACTCCACAAACTGTTTGGGCAATCGAAGTGCCACGGTTGGCGGCTGACGCTGTTCCCGAAGTGGTCTTCGCTCCCATGGCGGGGCGTTATGTCGAGGTCGGCAGTTTCCAAGTTAAAAAAAACGAAGACGGCGGTTTCGTGTTTCGTCCGCAGTTAACTTTTCCACGTGAGCATGTGGTCGGCGGCGCGACGCATGAATTTCAATTGGGCAAAGTGGTCATCACGCCATTGCGTTATAACTGGACTGACGAAGATGAACTGCAGCGCATGCGCGGCTGGGACTGGTAACGTTGTTCCGCTTAGCGCAGGTTATTTACGGCGCCCATTAAGTAGCCAGCCGATAGGCGTATGCCGCACCAGTAGTTGATAGCTTGCCAGCAGTATTATGGCTAAAGCGATGCAAATAACCCCGAGTTTTACAAGAGCAGGGGCGTCCCATTCTGTCACATATTTTTGGGCGAGGAACACTAAGGGCAAGTGAGCGATATACATCCAATACGAAGCATCTGAGATATAGCGCACCCATGCTTTTTCAGTAGAAAAAATCTTGCGGCATAGGCCAATGAGTCCGAAGCTCATGAAGCAAGTGTAGGCTGCCACCCACCAGGCCATGGACTCGGCACTGCCGGCGCCCGGTTCGAGGTGCCCCATTCCGATGAGGAATGCGCAAAAAGCAGCGGGTAGCGTCAACCAGAAATAACGACCCAGGCGTTCTTCGTGATCATCGCTTAAGAAATAAGCGGCACCAAAGAAAAAGAACACTGCGTAATAACTTAATATCGACAAGTTGGGCAAGAGTGCCGTCGAAGTGTCAGGGCCGAAGGATTCTGGGCCCATTTGTAATTGATACAAAGCCACCAGCGGTAGCATCCATAAATATCTAAATGGCTTAACGATTAGCGGAGTCAGTCGCTTTAGCCCGATCATATATTTTGCAGCACCAGTCGTGCAGCAAAAGGCAATCACTAATAAAAACAAATACCACAAGAACCACAAGTGATGGAGGAGAGGGATGCGGAGTAGGTCGGTTTGCGCAGAACTAGTTGGCTGCGGTGTGTAGCTAGAGTTGAGTATGAGTTCATGCAGCGCCTTAGAGTCGGCGTAAAAAGCGCTCTCATCAAAAGGTATGCTCAGTAATCCGGCGTATATCGTTCCTAGAGGGGCAACGGATGTACGAGCCTCCGGGGTGGACATGCTGAATGGTGTCGCGCCATCGCTGTTTGGGCGCGCAAGGTCCGCGCCGCGTTCAATGAGTAGGGCTGCAACTTGTGGACGCCCAAATAGTGCTGCCCAGTGCATAGCTGTGCTGTCCTTTCCGTCACCGGCATTAATATCAGCGCCTTTGTCAAGCAGAATCGCGACCATCTCAGTGTGTCCGAGACCGGCGGCCCAATGCAGTGCCGAAATTTTTATTTCAGATTTGTAGTTAACGTCAGCGCCTTGCTCAATGAGGAGCATCAACGAGTCGCTGTCGTTACGGCGGATTGCGGCCTCGATGAGCAGGTTTAAATTTTTTGGATCTGTTTCGCCGATAATGTAATCGCGGTCGAGTGGTGTAAGTTCTGAAATCTTTATTGGCGCAGCGCTTGTCCCATGAGTTCGGGATACGTATTCAATAGCCCAGTTGGTCGCAGGAATAATCGTAAAGCAGCCGATGACCAACGGTAACAAGATACGTTTAACCCGGTGCTTTGCTAGAGATAAAACCCCGCGTTTGCGCCACAGCATGGCCGTAAAAAAACCGCTGAGTAGGAAAAACAGTGGCATACGGAAACCATGTATCGCGCTAAACACCAAATACAATGAAGTGTTTTGTTCGCTATCTTGCACCGGCCACGGGAAAGGCATAAAGGACAATGACGCGTGCAAAACGATGCCGAGCAACATGGCAAAGCTACGTAGTGCGTCAAGGTGGTGAAGCCGTTTCGGGGAAGTGATCATCGGGATACTATAACTAGGCGCGGTATTATTCCAAGGAAGCGATAAAGCTAAGCAAGGCCGAGATGTCGGCATCCGGTAAGTCGTCAATCAATCCGCCGGGCATTAACGAGCGCTTCATGAATCCCTCGCGCCTAATTTCAGATTTAGGGATAAACAATTCACGGCCGCCCATAAACACTAGAGTGGTACCGGAAGAGTTGTTTTGCAACATAAATCCTTCGTGCATTTTCCCTTCATAGGTTTCAATGCGGTACATGCGATAGCCCGGTTCGATCGCTGCGTCAGGAGTTAATAACGCTAGTAGTAATGCTTCTGTCGTGCGGTTGGTTGAACCATCGAGAGCGGGGGCGATACCCACACCTTCGCCATTGAGCGTGTGGCATGAAAGGCACAGCGTTTGAAAATAAACTTTGCCACGTGCCAGGTCTCCGGGTTGTTGCGCAAGAGCCGAGAAGCGCTCCATGAGGTGTTGTTGCTCTTGGATTTGACCGGCGTCCATAAGTCCTGGGCCATTGGCCATGGGGACGAATGCCGCTCCGCCTTGCACAATATTTTCGCGCGGTGCGTTAGCGAAGGAGAATGAAAGTCCTGCATTGCTTGCAGTCAGCGCATGCCGATAACGGCTATTGATGTCGGCCGCACTGCGTTCATGATCCCACAGTCGAAACTCAACAATGTATCCGTCTGTTCCGCCATCTGACGGGCTGGACCGCCCGACATGTAGCCCCAGGAAGTCATCTTGGTTTTGTGTTGTGCTGACTTGATCGATAGCGCCATTGACATACATTTTGAAGATGCCGTGTTGATCGCGGCTTAATGCAAAATGAGTCCATTGGTCAGGCATCATCGCGTGCTGGGCAATAATCAGATCGCCATGTTGCGGCCCGCCGTAAAATCTTGCGCGACCATCATAGAAATTAAGATCAGCGCCACCGGTCGCGCCCATTAAACTATCGGCATTTGAGATTTGCTTGTTTATTTTCACCCAAGCCTCAACCGTAAAGGCACCGCGCAAGTCGATAGGGGTAGCGTGGGATTGAGCTGGGTCTCCACTAAGGTAGAGTCCGCGCGGTAAAGTGGCCGCGCGTTCTGCCCACAAGTTTTGCAGTACGTTGTTCCCAGGAATCCACGATTGCATGCGCTCAAGGATTGCCGGCGAAAAGAGTGTGGATGCAAGGTGTTGTGCATTCAAGCCACTTAGTAACAACTCGCTACCACTTGCTGACTTGGATAAAGCTTCGGCAATTTCTTGCTTCTCGAATTTCGCAAGTGTGCTCCATTTCGTAAACAAGATTTCTTGCGCACGCGCATGATTACTTTCGCCTAAGGCGATGAGCGCCTCGATTTCTAAGCCGCGCGGACCCTGCTGCTGGTCGAGAAAATGAATGATGGCGTCGTGCGAACCGGCGCTAAGCGTTCTTAAAGTATGCAAAGCACGTTGGCGATGCGGCATAGAAGTTTCGCTGTTGGCGAAGATGCCAGCCGCGATGTCCTGCAGACCTTCCATCTGAAAGGCATCGATCATTTCTAAAACAAGTTGTTCGTTGCCAAGCGTTTTAGATAATTCTAAAAGTGCTACCGTCAACAACGATTCCACTACTGCGGCGTCTAGTCGATCGCGTAACTTTAGAGTAGCCATCATTAAAGGCTGAGCGCGCGCGGGATCCGCGAACAGCGACTCTACCCATGGGCGAAGGCTTGGGTCTTGCGCTCCACGTAGGAGCAGAATCAGCTCTTCTTCGCTAGGCAAGCGATTTATATGTTGCCAAATTGCTACGAAGGGTTGCGCCGCCTCTGCGGTGGGCAATGCTAAACATGCCAAGAGTCGATTCTCTGGTGGCAGATCATTTGCTTCGCCGCTATTCAGAAACGCTTTAAGCATTTGCGGGTGCTGCTCAAGTCCTTGGCGCACTAGGAAACGTTCAAACTCGCGATTGTAAGAAGCACCAGCTGCGACGGGTACACCATGACGTCCTGCCCAAGGAGTTTCTTCACGTTGGGTCGTTGGCGCGACAGAGGGTTTAGCGAAGCGGATGAGCTCTGCGAGATGCTCGTTGGTGATCTCACTGGCGCGCAACACGCTGCGAATCGCTTCGGCGCGAACTTGAGGATCGGAATCCTCAACTAATGATGTGCGTAGCCATCCTTTTTGTGCGCGTAATGCTTCACGACGAAGATTGCGGTTGGGCGAGCGCAACAGTTGGACGCTGATGTCACTATCGACCTCATGGAGAGCATTGAGCGACCATAGTGCATGGATGCGCGTGGGCTCGGAAAGTTGGTCGTCAAGGACTAAGCGACCTAGTTCAGGAATGAGGTCTTGCGCGTCGCGAAAAATGATTTGCCTCCAGGCGGCGCGCATTTCCCAAGTGGAGTTACTTTGTAGGGCGGTGATGAGTTGCGCATTAGAATACTTAGTGATATCTGGAATATCGCGATTCGTTTGACTAGTGTGACGCACGCGCCAAATACGTCCGCGGCTTTTGTCACGATCAGGATGTTCGCGCGAGACTTCGTTGTGAGAAATAATTTTGTTGTACCAATCGACGATGTATAGACAGTCGTCCGGGCCAAAATGAATTGCAATCGGTCGGAACCATGGGTCGTCACAAGTCACGAAGTCATCGAGTTTGGTAAATTGAACTTCCCCGTCTACTTGGTGTTGTACGCGAGCTGCTTGCACTTTGCCAGTGATGGGATTGGCGATGAACATGGCATCTGCCCATGGTGCCGGGAAAGCGTCGGCATGCTCGCCGGATAAGGCAAGCCCCGAAAGACCGGTGCCGCCCATAGTGAATTCGGCAATCGGTGGCGCTAGTGGCGCATAGGACTGCATTTTTTCATTGCCAATGCCGGGGTAAGATGAACTATTCTGAAAAGGAACTACCGAGTATTTACTGTCGTTGGCCTCTTGGATAAAGACGTTGCCTTGCGGGTCAAGCACTAGGCCCCAAATATTGTTAAAGCCAACACCTATAGTTTCAAAGATAGAACCATCAGGGCGGAAGCGTCCGAGTTTGCAATAATTAAAAGTAACCGGTGGTTGGTCTCCGGCAACGACCTGTGACATATTGAAGGCACCTTGCGCAAGGGCAATCCACCCGCTAGGCATCAAGGTAAATTGGTGAGGCATGAGATGAGAATCTTGAATACCAAACCCGCTGAGTAAGGTAGTACGTTTATCTGCAGTGCCGTCGGCGTCTTCATCTTCGAGAAAGATCACTTCGCTACCTACGCCGAGGATTACACCGTTCTTCCATGGCAAGAGCCCCATTGGCATGGCTAAGCCGTCGGCGAAAGTGCGCGCTTGATGGGGTCCGATGGTCGAGGGCTTATCGAAATAAACGACTTTGTCTCTGCCGCGCGCCGCCCATAGTTGCGCCGCTTCCTCTGGGCTTTCATTGGCATCGAGTGGGTATTCGGTCGCGGTCATCGACCACATGCGTCCGGCGTCATCAAATTGTACGGTGATGGGCTTAGGCAAGCCTTGCTCTTCGCTACTGACTAGCTCGACAGTGTAGCCTTCAGGCACACTGAAACGTGCGCGTTGTTGCTGCGGAGTGAGCGGTGATTGCGGACGCTCAATTTTTTCTATGGTAATGTCGCGAAAGGAAACCTGAACGGCTCCGCCGGAATGTAGTTGCAGCGCGATTTGTCCATGCAGCGGAATGCTTGAATCTTGTTCGCGATAGTCGACGGTAAGGATGTCGTTTATCCACAAACGTATGCGCGGTCCTTCGCAGCGAATAACGTAGTTGTTCCAGCCGTCGTGGTTTAATGCCGGACCCAGTTTCGCCATATCTGATGAGGCAAGGACAATGTTGCGTCGCCACTCATCATATAACGATCCCCACCATCCTGGATTTCCGATGTCGGCTTGGTAACCCTTGGCGTGACCCGCATCCCAAGGCTGTGATCGAAACTGAACACCACTATTGACCATCCCCATGCTCTCGTCACCTTGAAGGCGAAACTGTAAACGCAATTCAAAATCGTCATAGGACTCTTCGTAGAACAGAAACGAGTTTTTATCGGTGGCAGTCTTTAAGTCGCCGCCGACGATGGCGCCATCGACTACTTTCCATACCTGCGGTTCACTGGAGTGCCAGCCGTCGAGGTTCTCGCCGTTGAACAGCGTTTGCGCCGCTAGGGCGAGGGTCAGGTAAAAAGTAATCATGCTATGTAATTATGGATGTCGTCGGGCGTGCAGTATCCGCTTTGTAAGAGTATCGGCTGCCCCTCCTGGATGATGCCGATACTCGGAAAACTGTTAGCGCCTAAGCGGCGGCGTAATGCAAAATCTTCTTCGAGCTGACGCTGCGTTTCTGGCGCATTGAGTGCTTCTAAAAACTCCGACCGCGGAATTTCTAATTGTTGAGCAACATCGGCGAGTACTTGTTCATCGGAAGGATTTCTTACTTCTAGGTAGTAGGCGCGTTGAATCGCGTCAAACATTTCGCGCTCGAGCTTAAAGCGTCGCGCGACAATAACCGCGCGACAAGCAATCCAGGTGGAGCGCCGCGGTGAACAGTTTGTCCAAAAGTCGAAATTGAATTTAGCGCCAGTAGTTTGCGCGACGGCGTGCCATGCTTGCTGGACATAGTCGCGAGTGGCTTGGTCCATTGGCTCGTTGGAGTCCGGTGCGAGTCCGCCGAGGACTAATTGTATTTTGTGATTGGGGTAAGCTAGTTCGATCGCGGCCAATGTTGGCGCAAAGCCCCAGCACCACGAGCACATGGGATCGGCGATGTAGAGGAGTGGGGTGTTGTTCAGCGTTAGATGAGGTTTGCGGGTTTCATTTCTGGCTAGCAGTGTACAGGATTACTGTTGATTGCTAGGCGAATTACTTGCGGGGGTTTGTGGTAAAGCAGATTAATTAAGTCCTCTTTTTGGTCCTATAATGGGACTACATGGATTTCATTACATACTCCCACCGGAACGCTGACGCTCTATTATCCAAACAAGAATTTAATGAAGAGTGGCTTGAGGTCGCGGGAATAATTGAGTCCATTTCAGATAATGACATTATTAATACGCATCAACTAAGGTTTACCAAGAATAAAAGCATAAGCAAGGCAATCAATTTTTTATTAGCAGACAGATTCGTTGCCTTGGGGTGGAAGCAGGAAGCAAGAATCTTTCATGATGGAGAATATGACAACAAGTGTTTCAGATTAGACTTCGCAAAACAGATGTTCTCGATTGAAGTCGCCTTTAATCATGGCGAGGCTATTGCCTGGAATCTACTGAAACCTGTTTTAGCTAGTGAACTCAATCACGTCCAGAAAGACATCAACACTTCAGTCGGAATTATGATTATGGCGACTGAAGAGATGAAAAGCGTTTGTGGCTTTGACGGCGCGGTGGGTACTTACGAAAAGGCTATTCGTTATCTAAAGCCTCTTCAGAATCAACTGTCATGCCCACTTATCTTAATAGGGCTTAACGCTCCCAAATCCTTTTCGGTTGAGCACGAAAAAGTTGATGGGAAAAAGCGCGCTAACTTTATCTTAAAGGGCAGTCTCTAGAACATGCCCCTGGGAGGCGCGATGCATTGTCTTTCCCATCCAGTCTTTGGAATCAATGCTTTTGACTGCGGTGCAAAGTGCGAATACAGCACATGCTTGTTGAAGCGGAATTAAATGTTTGTTCACAATGTCATTAAGCGGAGTTTGTGAGACGCATTTATTGTCTACAAGCGCAGAAATAGCAACAGCCATATTGTCAACAAACTCAACAGGGTCATTAATTCCTTTTTGCGAGTTGTATGAGAAAGGCGAATCATTCAAGCTTTTTACCGGCTTAATACCACCTTTGATAACTTGTCGAATTTCCTGAAGAACCCTCCTCCCGTCCTTATGGCCGAGATCTTTTAGCACTCGGTTTTCTGCAGCTTTACGGTTCTCTTCGCACAGTGGCTGCACTTGGTATGTTTTCCCTGACCCAAGAAAAGCGACGACGTGCCAATTGCCATCGATAGCACCATCATTTTTTGCAGCTACTCCTGGTAAATAATTAGTGATAGCAATGGTCATATTCCCGCCCTTAAACATATGGCGTCTAAATTTAGCCCCATCCTTTTTAACCGGAGGGCTATCAAACACTTTCTCGGTAGTACAATTTAAATCATTTACGGGCTCCAATTTTTTCAAAGAGGTAAACGATGGGCTCTTCCTTTTCAAACCAATGAGCCCCCGAATAGACATAGCCAGGGCAGCGCTCATATGGGGACAAACGGCATTGCCAAT
>JAQWRF010000092.1 GCA_029243845.1 Planctomycetota bacterium
GTTCGCAGCAATTTTAGTTTTACGTTACATCGAAGATCTCAGCTACGAGGAAATTTCTGAAGTACAAGGCTGCTCGCTGGGCACTGTAAAATCTCGTCTTAATAGAGCGCATCAGTCTTTGCGTGAACTCTTAGAGTCACGCGGATATGATTCAACACTACTAACTTAACATGACCAACTCACAACAATCCTCAGAACTGCCTCCGCAAGTAATTGCCGAGCTGCGGTCTATGGGTGATTTGCAAGCACCACCAGAATTGTGGCAAGGTGTTCGTACGCAGTTGATCATTGATAAGCTAGAAACTCAACAAGCTCCAAGCGAGTTATGGGATGCCGTCCATACGCAACTTACTGAAGAAGGTACTATTGCGCGGCCTACTAAGATCTTTGGCTTGCGGCCGATGTATGCAGCCGCAGCAGCTTTACTGATTGTGCTTGGCGTTGCCTTTCAATCCGACTGGGCGCCCTTTAATGCTGGCTCAGGCCTACAACTTGCGCCTGTTATAAGCGCCGAGGCCAAGGCCGAATTCCGTTCTCGCGTAGCTTTTCTCGAAGTGCAGCCGCACGAAATGTCTAGCACTTCACGTGCTCTGGCCGCATCACTTGGCGGCACCATTAGTGAGGTGAATCGCTAAAATGCGTTGGCTCTCTCTAGTTAGTGTTTCGTTGCTGTTTGTAGCCTGTGAAGAAGTTCATAAAGCAGATGCTGGTAGCGTAACAACTCAGAATGCAGCAGTAGGCGGGGGCAATATCCCTGGCAACGCAGCAGGCTTTTTGTCAGAACCACCGCAGTTCACATACCCGGAAGATTCAAATATTTATATTCAACGCGAAGTCAAAGTGCCAAGCAATTCAGCGGCCGGTGGCTTCCATGTTTTTCATGAAGCGTTACGTGCTGATGGGCAAGGTTTCTTTAATTTAGAAATCATTGAAACAATGATGGCTGGCGACACAGTTTTCGGCACGCCTTCAGTAGATGTTGCAATTACTTACCAAGATCAGCAACGCTACATGGTTAAATACCGTGATATCCATCTTGGCCGGGCCCTGTCTCTAAACTTTAACTGGATAGAAGATCCTGTGCTTCAGCAAATTGCCGGAGTCGACTGCGTGCACTACATTGTCGAGTCCGTTCACGGTCTGGGTGATGTCGAGTTTTGGATAGATGCCAGTAACGATATGCTGTTGGCCTACACAATGTTTGATAACGCCGGCGAGGTAACGCTGAAACTAACTACAACGGTCATCGATAACGCACCGGTTCACGCCGGAGTTGAATGGTCGTCACCGCTGGTTGATGAAGAGGATTTCAGCCCTAATGGCAGCAACACCATCACGCTAGATTTCGAAGTGTCGGAGCCACTTTACTTGCCACCAGGGTTCTACAAGAAGAGCGTACGCGTCCTTAACTCCTTTGGGATGTTTCAGGGAATGGGTAATTTGCACGTTGCTCTCTTCTCAGATGGTATTCATCAGCTGTTTGTCGCTCAGCACTCAGAGACGAGCGGGGTTAACAATGGTGGTGTGTCACAATCCCCCAACAGTATTACGTTGGCGAAATTCAGCGAAACCGGCGGCATCCGCATGGTTGAGGGCAATCCGCCGCTGAAAAAGGTGTATGTGGTGGGGTCTATGCCTCGCGACGAGATACACACCGTATTTAGCTCATTATTTTAAAGGGAAAAGTCTAATGTTGGGCTGATTGTAGCCGCAGATGTGTTGACTCAAATAACACATCATGCTTACACTCACACTCACAACAATCCTTTTCATGGCTCCACAAGAGCCGTCACTGGTTTCCGGTTCTTACCGGGGGCCTGTAGATGAGGCGCAAATAGAAATGCTTAGCTACGGCAGCAGCGCCCCAAGTCCATTTGGACGCACTCTCAGCACACCTGATTCCGCTTGGGATCGCTGGGAATTCTGGTACGAAAACGAGCGCGACACCCTTGTTCGTGGCGCAGCTGATTTCCCGGCTACCGCTGTCAATGAATTTGGCGCCTACGGCTCAAGTGCTTTTAATGTGAAGCGCGATGAGTTTCTGCTGAAGTCCATACCATTGTTGCTCGAAGCGACTCTTTCTGATGATGCGGCAGTCCGTGAATCAGCCTTGCTCTCTTTGGGGCGCGTTGCATATCCAGCGACTACATCATTCATTATCGAGGCACTTACGGATAAGGAGCAAAGTGTACGTCAAGCGGCTTACGTCGCACTCGGCTTAATGTCGACAGCTGAAACTTCCGCAGTGCTTATTGAAACATTCAATAATTCAAGTGACTACAATGCAAAATGTTTCGCTGCGGTTGGCCTTGGTCTTAGCGGGCGCATTGATGCTGGAGATTGTTTGAATAATTTCTTTGAACAGATATCAAAGAAGGCTTCATGGCGCCGATCGAATGATTTGATTGTTGCATCATTACTTGCCGCAAAGATTAACACCAGTGTTGACTACAGTAAAAATTTGCTGGCGATAACAACCACTATGGATAATC
>JAQWRF010000361.1 GCA_029243845.1 Planctomycetota bacterium
AAAATGTAGCGGTACTTGCAAACCGGCCGATAACCTAGCAGCGCATCCGCTGTTATGCGGTATTTCAGGGTTCACTAGAACTATATCCATTGCGCGAATTGCTGAAGGGACAGCTCGACTTGCTGCACATCTAAATGATAATGCAAACCAGAATTTTCGTAGTCAGCGCAATTTGATTTCGCGGTAACAGCTAGCAGTGGGGCAATTTCAGTAAACTTCACGGTGTCCTTAAACAGCCATCCGGCGAACACGAAAGGCAGGTTGGTTAGGCGCTGCCACTCTGTGCCTAAATCAACAACAGTCCAGTCAGTATGTTTAGCGACGGCTTCGAGCGCTGGGTCGCCAATAATTTGCACGGCATCAACGTCGGCAGCAAATGGGTCTTTGCAATCCCCTTCGACCATTTGCGCTTCAATCTTTGACTGGCGCAAAACCACCTCGGCCAATGCTCGTCCGGTTCGCGAACTTGGGTCGGCGGACCATCTTTTCACATCGCTCAAAGAATCACACCCTGGGCGCAACATCAGCAGCACGGATTTAATCGCGCCGACCGAAGCAATAACCGGCCCGTCTGCCCAAATGTGTAAATCACTGTCGCCGAGGCTTAATACTGACGACGCCAAGGCGCAGTCGAGTTCGTCATTGGCCAACATTTCAGCAAGCACCGCGGGAGTAGCGATTGTCAAGTCGACATCGCAATGGTCCGCCAAACCTTCGGTCAAAGGCTGCGCCACTTGGTAGGGAACAGTGCCTATACGGTACATTTCTCAAACGAATCGCTCTCGTCACTGAAATCGGCAATCACGTCATAAACGGTATTGCGCTCAACAGGACGGCGTCCAGCTTCGCGAATGAGTTTGTGAATGTCAGCACGAGTAAGTTGCTGCGGTGTCGAGGCGCCGGCTTCGTGATAAATCTTCTCTTGCGATACCGTGCCATCCAAATCGTCGGCGCCCATGGTGAGTGCCGCTTGTGCCACTTCGAGACCGAGCATAATCCAGTAGGCCTTGATGTGCGGTATGTTGTCTAAGAATAAACGGCCAACCGCAATCGAGCGTAGGCGCTCGGTAGGGCTTGGCTTTTCTAAATGCTCGAGCTTGGTATTGTCAGGATGAAATGCCAGTGGAATGTAAGTTTGGAAGCCACCTGTTTCATCTTGCAAGTTGCGTAAACGCTGCAGGTGATCGACGCGCTCTTCGATGGTTTCGATCATACCGTACATCATGGTACAGTTGGTCTTGAAACCATTGTCGTGAATTTCTTTTGCTAGCTTCACCCAATTATCAGAACTAAGCTTACGCGGATATAATTCTTCGTGCACGCGTTCGGCGAAAATTTCAGCGCCACCACCGGGCATCGAATCTAAACCGGCTTCGCGTAATTCAGCGAGTACTTCGGCCACGGGTTTTTTTGCTAGCCTTACAATTTGGTCAATCTCGACCATAGTGAACGCTTTTACATGAATATCAGGACGTCCACGTTTGGCTGCGCGCAAAATATCTAAAAAATATGGGTAGCCTAAAGCCGGCCATACGCCCGCCACCATGTGGACTTCGGTAGCCTCAGGGTTGGCAGTTTTAACGGCATTTTCAATCTGATCAGGAGACATGCAATAAGCACCGTCATCTCCTGGACGCCGTTGGAATGCGCAAAAATCGCACATCTGATTACAGTAATTGGTGTAATTAACGTGGGTATTTACGTTGTAGTAACAGATGTCACCATGCATTTGCTCGCGGACATGGTTGGCTAGTAGGCCCAACAATGTGACATCATCGGTCTTGTACATTGCCACGCCATCTTCGAAGCTAAGGCGTTCTCCGGCCATGACTTTAGTTGGTATGCCAGTAAGCCCGGCGGCTACGGCACGTTGTTCAAGATGGTCGATGGTGATGTCCACTGCAGACAGTTTAACTTCGCGGCGCTAGAATTTGACCAATGCCACTCGACCTACACCAAGCCGCGTTAAAGCTAGGAGTCTCTCCGGCTACCGTGCAGCGCTGGGCTCGCCAGGGTCGCTTGGGGATGGTGCGTCCGAGCGGTGAGTTTTTGTTCGAAGAGCGTGAACTACAGCAGTGGGCCCGTAATCAAGGCTTGAAGATCCGTAATGAGTTAAAGAAGCCGCAAAATGTTCGCGCCTTGCAAGATAAACCCTTGTCGGCGGCGTTGGCTAAAGGCGCTATTTTGCACAACGTGGCGGGGTACACGCCAGGCGAGGTGCTTTCGGTATTGGTTGAACTTTCGCCGGTGACCGAAGATCGAAACCGTACCGCGTTATTACAGCAACTCATCGAGCGTGAAGCGTTGGCGTCCACGGCTTTGTCGGCGGGGGTCGCCTTGCCACATCCGCGTGCACCAAGCGATGCATTTACGGATGCGCCGATAGTGGTTATTGCCATGCTTGAGCAGCCCGTTGATTGGTTAGCGCTTGATGGCGAGTTGGTGCATACCGCAATTTTGCTACTGAACCCGACTGCGCATGAACATTTGCAGGTGCTGTCGCGTTTGGCTTTGGTATTGCGCGAGCAGAAATTAGTTGACGCGCTTAAAGCGCGAAGTTCTGCCGAAGATATTTTTGGCATCATTGACTCCCTCGAACCGAGCAATGGCTAGAGCCAACATCTTTCACACGCGCGGTGCGCGCAGCGAGCCATGGCAGTTGGCGGGCGCGGCATTATTGGTTGGTATCGCAGCGTCAATCGTGGCGATGGCATTGCGCGGCAGTGTTCATTATTTGTTTGACTTGTCGAACGAACTCCGCAGTCATTGGTGGGGGATGTTATTGCTTCCTGCTTTTGGTGCTATGCTCGGTGTGTTCATTATCCGCGTACTGTTTCGCGAACCAGGCGGACATGGGGTGCCTTCTGTCCTTGAAGCTGTAACACGAAGGGGTGGCCATATGCGCCGTCGTTCAATCATCAGTCGCTTACTCGGCTCATTATTCAATGTATCCGCTGGTGGCTCAGCCGGCCTCGAGGGACCGATTGTTTATTCTGCGGCGGCTGTCGGCTCGTCCATTGCCAACGCGATGCGTATGGCAGAACGCCAACGCGTGCTATTGTTGGCATGTGGCGTCGCAGGCGGTATTGGCGCGATTTTTAATTCGCCCCTAACTGGCATGATCTTCGCTATGGAAGTAGTGCTAGCAGAGTGGACGCTTGGCGCTTTGTTACCCATCGCTATTTCGGCTACGGTTGCCACTGAGGTGCCGCGCGCATTATCGCTTTCTACTATCGAAGGCCCGTTGCAAGCAGCGGGTTCCTACACCTGGAACGGTGCCGATCTTTTGGCTTCGGGATGCCTAGGTTTACTTGCTGGTTTGATGTCCGTAGCGCTAGTGGTTTGTATCTTTCGCGCCGAAGGCATTACACGTAAATGGAAAACAAACTTTGCGACCTCGAATTTAGGTTTGGTCGCGGGATTGGCTGGTCTCGGAGTTGGCGCAATTGGTATCTTCATGCCCGAGGCAATCGGCGAGGGTTACGGCACTATTGCGAATATTCTTAACGGCACCACGGCTTTAAGCTCGGCGTTACTGTTATTGCTCTTCGCTAAATTAATTGCCACTACATTGACACTCGGATCAAATGCACCTGGTGGTATTTTTGCGCCATCACTAGTGCTCGGCGCTATTTTAGGTTACGGTTTCGGTGGCTTGCTTAATGTGTTATTCCCAGCAATTGCATTTGCCGATCCATCTTTCTTTGCTATTGCGGCGATGGCAGGCCTGGTAGCAGGTTCCATGCAAGCACCATTCACCGGTATTATGCTCGCTCTCGAATCAACGGGTTCATGGGAAGGCACGCTACCCTTGATTACGGTTTCTGTTTTATCCGTTTTAGTATCTCGTACTTTCTTGCGCCACTCCTTCTATACCTGGGAGCTAGCCGAGCGCGGAGAACTTATGCGCCCAGGCTCTGATCGTCGTATTTTGTCAGAAATACGCGTCGCCGAATTACTTGATGAAGAATCGATATCCATAACTTCGGGTAGCACTCTCGACGACTTAACTCGCGAATTACCGAACACCTCGCGCAATCAATTCGCAGTCGTAGATGAATCTGGGCGTCTGCTGGGTATGCTTAGCGTCACTTCATTACGCGGAGTAATCTTCGATGAAGTGGTGCGCAAGGTCACTTCAGTCGATACGGTGATGGACACAACCTTGCCAGCGCTTAAAGGCGAAAGCTCACTGCTGGAAGCGACCGATTGCTTCGAAGAGTGCGGCGCGTGGGTGTTGCCAGTAGTCGATGCAGACGGCATGTTTATGGGCACCTTATCTAAGTCGATGTTGTTCGATCGCTACCGTCGTGAATTAATCGTGCAAACTGCCGACCACTTAGAGTAATCTAAAGTAGCGCGTATTCTTGATTGCGTTGGCGCGGAGTGAATCCGGCCTGAACAATGTGCTTTTCAATTCCTGTGACATCAATCAATTCGCAGCAACCAGCGGCGGACACTACGTTTTCTTCGAGCATCACCGAGCCGAAATCATTGCATCCCATGCGCAAAGATAGTTGCGCTGCATCAGCGCCTTGAGTTACAAAACTCGCCTGGATGTTATCGAAGTTGTCCAAGAAAATGCGCGCAATAGAGGTCACTCTGAAATATTCAGCATGCGTGGCCTTCGACCAACCACCAGCAATCAATTCGTCGCCAAGCGGGTTGCCGCCAGGTTGGAATGTCCAGCCGATGAATGCGGTAAATCCGCCGGTGCGATCTTGCAAGTCACGCAACCGCTGCAAATGCTCAATACGATCTGCTGTGTGCTCAACGTGGCCGTACATCATCGTTGCAGTAGTGCGCATGCCAATGGAATGTGCTTCTTCCATGATGCGAATCCAGTCATCGCTGGATGTCTTGCGCGGAGCGATTATTGCGCGCACCCGTTCGGTTAGAACTTCGGCGCCGCCACCTGGCATAGATTTCATTCCGGCAGCTTGCAGTCTCTTAAGCACTTCGAGAGTCGTTATTTTTGAAACGCGAGCTAAGTGCTCAATTTCGGACGGCGCCATTGCATGCAAATGTAAGTCAGGCCAGCGCGCCATAATATCGCGCATTAACTCTTCAAACCATTCGCAACCAATTTTCGGATGATGCCCAGATTGCATCAAAATTTGCACTCCACCGACGTCTACGGTTTCTTGAATGCGTTGATAAATATCCTCGCGTTCAAGGACATAGGCCTTTTCCTTGTCTTTAGGTGTGGCGTAAAACGAGCAAAACGTGCAATCGGTTACGCAGACATTTGTCGGGTTTAAATTGCGGTCGATAATATAGCTAACCACTCCTTCTGGGTGCTTACGCTGGCGAATAGTGTCAGCCAAATAAGCCAATGTGTCAATGCCGGCATGGTCATGCAAAAACACAGCTTCGTCAAAGTTAATGCGCTCACCAGCTAAGATTTTCGAACAGAGGGTCTCGACGTTCATGGTGCTTATTTTAGCAGGTACTCAATGAACTCCCATTCAAATCCGTCTTCATCAAAGAAGTAGGCGCGCAGTCGTTCTTCGGCGGGCTCGACGGTCACGCCCTCTGTGTAAGCTGCAGCGAGCAAGCGTCCTTTGACGGCAGCCAAGTCGCTCACAGCAAAGCCAACATGATTGATGTCAGGGCGCATGTATTCCCCGCGTTCTAAGGGTTGGTCCACACGTGCCTCTTCGAGAGCCATGTAATCAGTGGCGCCACCAAAGTGCAACCATTTACGATCGCTCTCACCTTGATCACGCACCTGCCAACCAGGGAAAGCAGTCTGAAAAAACTTAATACTACGTTCGATGCTTTTGACCGTAATATTAGCGTGCTCTACAGAAATGGTTTCACTATCCTTGGCCTGCAATATCTCGATGTCATAACCATCAGGGTCGCGCACAAAGATATACCGCGAGTCAGAAGTAGGCTTGCTTTCTCGATACCACCAACCTTTGTCAATCACAGTTTGGCGCACGGCATCTAGGTCGTGCGTGATTAGAGCGATGTGACCGAACTGATTGCCCAATTCGTAATCGCGACCATCGTGGTTGTGGTTTAGCTCAAGATGATAGTGGCCACTGGTATCTGTTAAGAAGACTAAAGTCGCTTCGTCGCCGAGCACTTTGCGCCGCACTTCCCGGAGATTCAAGAAGTCAGTGTAGAAGTCGAGCGACGCCTCTAGGTCGCGTACGCGGAGCATGGTGTGAGCGAGTTGCATGGTGTGACTGATAGTGTAGAATACAGGCTATGAATTACAAAATTATAATCGCCTTAGTTTTGCTTTTGTCTTTTACGCCAGCAATTGATTCGGACCTCGAAAATGCGGCCGTTGCTAAAATGAAAAAGGATGGTTACCAGCCAGTTGAAATATCATGGGCGGTAATCAAAGGAGAGCCGTGGTTAGTCGTTGAATATGGCTGGAATAAATACATAACCGATGAAATACCCTCGGGAATGAGTAAGCACTCAACCGATACGGGCAAGTACTGGGCAACGACCAAAGCCTTTGGTGGCATTAGTGCGCTAGTCGATGAAGATGGGAACGAGCACACTTTCACTTGGTCTGATTGGAAGGATCTAGATTAAGTCACAGCCCAATACCTAGCGGGCTGAAACTTTAGCGACTCGTAAACTCAAAGAGTAGCTGTCGCAGCATATCGATTTCGGGGTGCTGCGGATAC
>JAQWRF010000095.1 GCA_029243845.1 Planctomycetota bacterium
ACTCGCTGATATGATGTGGCTATGTCGGCCACTAACCTAACAGGAAAAGTCATTCTCATTACCGGGGCCTCGCGTGGCATTGGCGCAGGTCTTGCTCAAGATTTTCATTCACTAGGCGCTAAGTTAGCGCTGTGTTCTAGAAGCGAGATCCCTTTACACGGTAGCAGTGATGTGATGACTGCGCAATTTGATATCAGCGATCGTCAGGCGATGTTTGATTTCGTGTCGCAGGTCAATGACCAGTTTGGCGCGATTGATTTGTTAGTGAATAACGCGGGCATGCTTGAACCGGTAGTGGCGTTACGCGACTTAACCGATGAAGATTTACAACGCCACTTCGCTGTGAATGTTTTTGGCGTGCTGTATGGAAGCCAGGCCTATGCGCAACATGTGCGCGATCGTGAGGGCGGCGGGGTGTTGATTAACATTAGCTCCGGTGCAGCTTGGGGCGGTTACGCCGGTTGGGGAGCATATTGCATGGGTAAGGCCGCCGTCGATCGTTTGAGTGAAACACTAGCGCTTGAGGAATCAGCAAGCGGCTTGCGAGTGCATGCGGTGGCTCCAGGGATTGTCGATACTGACATGCAGGCTCTCATCCGTTCAGCAGACGAAGAGGTCTTCCCGACAGTAGAAAAGTTCAAAGAGTTTAAGCAAACCGACGCGTTTAATACGGTGGGTTTTGTCGCAGAGCATATACGGAGTCTAGTCTTTGACAGCGAGTATGCGCATGACGAGGTGGTGGTGCGCGTTCCATCTGAAAAGGAGTGATTGTGGGCAAAACTACTACTACGTGCTTCGCGTTGCTACTCCTCGTATCGTGCGCGAAGCAGCAGCCACTGCCTTTGCAAACTCTGTGGGACACTCCGCCTGTGCCGCAAGGGGCAGCCTTTTTCGTGAATGATATTCAGGTCGACGAGGATGTGCTGAATAACTTTTTCTCGCGACCGTGGTCGGTGTTGTGCGCCGAGCAAGCTATTGGGCTTACGGTCGACGAGCTCGAACAACTGTTTTTTGCAGACGCTGTGGCGTTAATGAAACCATTGGTGCGCGCCGAATTATTATTGCGCGAAGCGATAGCGCAGTTCCCTGAGCTTGACGAACTTGAAGTCGCGAGTCTCCAAAAAGAGATGAAGGCAAATGTAGGCACCGCGCTTGAGGCCTTCCATAACCGCCATGGCGAGGAGGGTTGGAAGGCACATGTCTTGCGCCAATTGCGCCTCAGGAAACTGCACGAGGCGTTCCGAGAATACTCTATAGTCGTGGGTGAAGACCAGGTGCAAGATTACTATGACGAGCATATTCTTGCGACACTGCCATCGCTAACAGAGCGTGAGCAGGAAGATTTTAGCTACGATGCAATTGCGCCGATATTGCGCAACAAATTAGAGAAAGAAGCGATTGCTGTGGCGCAAGGCAAATGGATAGATGAGCATTTAATCGAAACATCGGCTGTTTTGAAATTAAGAGATGGGAAAGAAGTGATAATCTATTAGCAATGAGAATTGCACGCCCCGTTTTAATATCGGCCACAGGCTTCATCGCCTTGCTGGCCATTTTTTCTTTTAATGCGGATGCTGGTGAGGGCCAGTGGCTGCCCGAACAGATCGCATCTTT
>JAQWRF010000011.1 GCA_029243845.1 Planctomycetota bacterium
ATTAAGCCGCTCGAAAAAGAGCTGCGGGCGATTCCCAACATCGACTCTATTTATTCTGTCGCCAGCGAGGGCTCGGCAGAGATTAACATTAGTTTCCCCGGCAATGTCAATATAGACGAAGTCTACGCCGAAATTTCTGACCACGTCGAGCGGGCGCGTCCGTTGCTGCCAACCGAAGTAGACCGTATTCGTATTAACCGCCAAGGTATGAGCTCCATACCCATTATGTTTACGGGCGTTCAATTTCCTGACATGGAACGCGGTGTTGCGCAGGACTTAATCGCAAACGTGCTCCTTCCCCGCATCGAAGCTGTTGATGGCGTGGCAAGCGCGACATCTTGGGGACTAGAGCCTTTGTCCATTCGTATTTGGCTAGACGAAGAAAGCGTTTTCGCCAACAACATTGACATTGGTGCTTTAGTGAGTCGCCTTCAGGGTGATAATGTTTCATCACCAGTTGGAGATCTCGATGCTTCCAACGGACGCACCATCATTCGAGTCGACTCTAGATTCAAGTCGATTGAAGAAATAGAGAACTTTCCCGTGCGAGATGGCTTTCGTATTAAAGACATTGGGCGAGTCGAGGAAGTACGCAGCGCTCCAGAGTTCATGTTTCGCTTTGGAGGAAACTATGCCACCTCTTGCAACATCTCTAAAGAGAGCTCGGCCAATACCTTCGATGTCTGCAATCGCCTAAACGATCTATTCGAAAACGTGTTGCCCGACGACCCCGTCCTTGGTCGCTTCAACTTCTCGGTTTACTTTAGCCAAGGAGACATGATTCGCGATAGCGTCTTTTCACTGATTAAAGACTCGCTGCTTGGTGGATTAATCGCATGCCTGGTGCTGTTCTTCTTTTTGCGCAGCCTACCATACACGCTGCTGATCACCCTTTCGATTCCGTTCGCGGTACTCATCGCCTTAGCGTATATCTACTTTAGCGGCGGCACCTTAAACTTAATGTCCATGATGGGCATTACAATTTCAATTGGTATGCTCGTTGACAACTCTGTGGTAATTGTTGAGAGTATTTTTAAGAAACGCGAAGCCGGAAAAAGCCTGATTGACTCGATATGCGAGGGTCCATCCGAAGTGGTATTAGCGATTGTCACCGCTACCTTAACCACCGTTGTCGTTTTCTTGCCGTTGATTTTCTTGACGGACAACCGTCAACAAAAAGTTATCGCCGAGGCGATTGGCATGCCACTTATTGTGGCATTGCTAGCTGCGCTCTTACTGTCCATTATTATGGTGCCCGTAGCAGCGCGGCTTATTGGCTCTAAAGACAAAGATGAAGTCAAAACCACTGCGGGCCAAATACCTGCTTTTATGACCAAGCCCGTATTAGCTGCGGTTAACTGGTCCTTAAAATATCGATTCCGCGCTGCCACTGTTTATGTTTTAATTCTTATGTCTTCATCAATGGCAACCGCCGGTCGCGAAATGGCATCAGCGGGCGAACAAGAAGGACAAATCTCGATACGTTTTAGCTTTGTCGACGGCACCACCCTCTACGATGGACACCTTGAAGTGCTTGAGCTTGAGCGCCAAGTGCTAAATAGTGATTCGTTCAAAACGACCTTCCCTTACATAGAAACAGGATGCTGGTTTACGCGCAGCGGTGGCGCCTTCATGATTTGGCCAGAGCGCCCACTCAAAACCAAAGAGAAGGACAAGTTAATGGCTTATCTCAAGCAAGAGATGCCCAAGCGAGCGCGCACCACTTACCACTTCTCTGAA